>JAAYJR010000587.1 GCA_012522835.1 Bacteroidales bacterium | reverse complement strand
GGAAATATTTCGGTGGCAGATGAACTCCCAGACATAGAGAGGTTGAAAATTGCCGTCAGGATAGCTAATATTGAGGAGTTCATAGAGAGTATGCCTCTGAGATACAAAACAAAAATAGGCCAGGACGGAATGGGGCAAAGCCAGGGCCAGAAGCAGAGGATTTTGATCGCCCGTGCTGTCTATAAAGATCCGGAGTATATTTTCTTTGATGAAGCCACCAATGCTCTCGATGCCAAAAATGAAAAAGTGATAATGGATAACCTGTCAGGATTTTTTAATGGCAGGACAGTGGTCATAGTCGCCCACAGGCTCAGCACCGTGAAAAATGCTGATAATATTGTTGTGCTGGACCAGGGCAATATCGCTGAAGCAGGTACTCACAATGAGCTTACTGCAAAGCGTGGTATATACTATAATCTTGTGAAGGACCAGCTCGAACTGGGCAATTGAAGAACAGCTCGAACTAGGTAATTGAAAACTTGCTTGAACTGGATAATGTAAGACCAGCCTGAACCTGACAATTAAAGACCAGCTCGAACTGGGTAGTATGATTGGGTAATTAAAAACAAGGATATTGAACTGTTATGCCGGAAAAAATAAATAATCATTCAGAAGAGGTACATGAGATACTGGGTACTCCTCCCGGGTGGATCATCCGCTGGGGGATGACTATTATACTGATGGTTATCGCGGTTATTCTTATTGGTACCTGGTTTTATAAGTATCCCGACATAATACCTTCAAGAGTAGTTATACTTTCGGAGAATCCTCCTGTTCAGATAGTTGCCCGGGCGACCGGAAAGATTGACAAGTTGTTGGTGGAAAACAACCAGAAAGTTTCAGCCGGCGAAATCCTTGCCGTTATAGAGAATACTGCTAATTTTTCTGATGCCTGCAGCCTGCTTTACAGGCTCGATGAGATCTCAGACAATTTTTATGACCCTGTGAAATTTAAAGACGTTGAGCTCAGGGAGGATTATGTTCTCGGACAGTACCACTCCCATTTCTCTTCTTTTATCAGCCAGTTGAGAAGTTATCAGACATTCCTTAAGTATAATCCTTATGACCAGCGCATAGGTACCCTGGAAAAACAGCTTGAGGATTATCAGGGATACATTAAGAATTCACAAGATCAGATAGAAATACTGAAACAGGATTATGAGCTGGCGGGGAGCCAGTTTTTTCGTGATTCAGTACTTTTTGCGCAGAGGATAATGACACCGTCTGATTATGATCAGTCAAAAGCCGCGATGCTGAAGCAGAAGTTTGCGTATCAAAATGCACTTACAGGACTGGCAGGCACACAAATTTTAATTAATAACCTTGAACAGCAGGTAAGCGAGCAAAAAATTTTAAAGGCAGAGACAGAGAACCGGCTGCGTGCGACATTAAAAGAGAAGTACGATAATCTTAAGAACCAGCTTTTGGAATGGGATCAGTCCTTTGTCTTAAAGACACCGGTACCGGGACAGATAACCTTTACTAATTTCTGGAATGTTAATCAGTTTGTTACAACGGGCAATGTTGTGTTTACCGTTGTTCCGGTTGACAAGCAGCAGATAGTGGGCAGGGCAGAGGTGCCTATAATGGGAGCAGGGAAAGTAGCACCAGGACAAAAAGTGAACATAAAGCTTGACAATTTTCCACATATGGAGTACGGAATACTGGAAGGGAGAGTTGCAACTATTTCCAAAGTACCGGTCAGTACAGAAAAGGGAACTTTTTATACTGTTGAGATCGAACTTGTTAACAAAATGATAACAAATTATAATAAAGAACTGCTTTTCAGTCAGGAGATGCAGGGGGATGCAGAGATCATAACAAAAGCCCGCCGGATGATACAGAGGCTGACAGAACCACTGGTATCGCGATACAGGGAGAATGTTTCGGGCAGATAGTTACCTCAGTTTTCAGACCCTTTTTTCAGTGCTTTTTTAAATTTTTTCAAAAAAAGCAAAAAATGGTTTGTCCTTTTCTCAAAATTAGTACTTTTGCGTGCCGTTTTCACAGGGATAATATGTGATTTGATAAGAAAAAATATTGTTTTTAATAAAATTTAACATACTTTTGCATTCCGTTTTTGGAATGATATATTAACAAAAAAGACAGGTATTTATGCCAACTATACAACAGTTAGTTAGAAAAGGAAGACAAAGCAAGGTTGAAAAAAGCAAATCGCCAGCTTTGGATTCATGCCCGCAGCGTCGTGGCGTATGTGTCCGTGTTTATACAACAACACCTAAAAAGCCTAACTCAGCAATGCGTAAAGTAGCAAGGGTAAGGCTCACTAACGGGAAAGAGGTGAATGCCTATATTCCAGGTGAAGGACATAATTTGCAGGAACACTCCATAGTACTTGTACGCGGCGGCAGAGTAAAAGATTTGCCGGGTGTCAGGTATCACTTAGTTCGTGGTGCACTCGACACGGCGGGAGTAGAAGGAAGATTGCAGAGACGCTCAAAGTACGGTGCCAAAAGGCCTAAAAAATAACTAACTAAAGGACAGATAATTTATAAGTTGCGGTGGTTTGGTTGAGTAAGAAGATCGTCTGTAAACAGAAATGAAAGATTCTGAAGACCGCCTCAGGGCAGCCAATTTAAATAACACTTAGAGAAATGAGAAAGACAAAACCAAAGAAGAGAATTTTACTTCCGGATCCTAAGTATAACGATCTGTTGGTAGCCAGGTTTATTAATGACCTGATGAAGGATGGTAAAAAGTCAATAGCTTATTCTATTTTTTATGATACATTGGATATTGTAGAAAAGAGGATGAAAGATACTGAACTGACACCACTGGAGGTTTGGAAAAAAGCTCTGGAAAACATCACTCCGGCGGTGGAGGTTAAAAGCCGCAGGGTAGGAGGGGCAACCTTCCAGGTGCCTATGGAAATAAGGCAGGAGAGAAAGGTGGCTATCAGTATTAAAAACCTTATTCTGTTTGCAGGTAAACGTTCCGGTAAATCTATGTCGGATAAGCTTGCAGCAGAAGTTGTCGCTGCCTATAACGGAGAAGGCGGGGCTTTCAAGAAGAAAGAAGATACCCACCGTATGGCTGAAGCTAACAGGGCATTTGCCCATTTCCGTTTTTAGGATGGCAAATAAAGGTATTGTGGCAATTGCAGATAATAGAATATATAAGTTATGACTGTCCTTAATCTTAAAAATACCAGAAACATTGGCATCATGGCCCATATTGATGCTGGTAAGACAACGGTTTCTGAACGGATCCTGTTCTATACCGGACTTACCCACAGGCTGGGCGAAGTGCATGATGGCGCTGCTACTATGGATTGGATGGAGCAGGAACAGGAGAGAGGTATTACTATTACCTCTGCCGCAACAACTACCTTTTGGAAATATAATGACACAGAACATAAGATAAACCTTATAGACACTCCCGGACACGTTGATTTCACTGTAGAGGTGGAACGTTCGTTGAGAGTACTCGACGGAAGTGTTGCACTTTTTTGTGCTGTCGGGGGTGTCGAAGCACAATCTGAAACTGTCTGGAGACAGGCTGTTAAATATGGTGTGCCGAGGATAGCATTTGTAAATAAAATGGACCGCCAGGGTGCCGATTTCTTTAATGTTTATCATGAGATTAAAGAAAAACTTGGTGCAAACCCGGTGCCTCTGCAGATTCCGATTGGCTCTGAAGAGACCTTTGAGGGAGTTATAGACCTTATTGAAATGAAGGCTGTGAGATGGTCGGAGGTTGAGAATCTCGGGGTTACCTATACCCTTGAGGATATACCTGAAGAGCTGGTTGAGCTGGCAGCTGAATGGAGAGGAAAGCTTATTGAATCAGTGGCAGAAATTGATGATGATCTGCTGGAACGGTATTTTGAAGATTCTGAGTCAATTACAAAGGAGGATATTCTTCCTGTTATCAGAATGGCTACAGTAAAAGGTATCATCGTACCTATGATGTGTGGATCAGCTTTTAAGAATAAAGGTATCCAGAGACTGCTAGATGCTGTTTGCGCTTTTCTTCCGAGTCCGCTCGATGTTGGAGATATTACCGGAATAAACCCTGTAATCAGGAAAGAGGTAAAGCGCTCTCCCGATATTTCGGCGCCGATGGCAGCTTTGGCTTTTAAAATTGCAACTGACCCGTATGTCGGGCGACTTGCCTATTTGCGTGTATATTCAGGCAAAATTGAGTCAGGTTCACAGGTACTGAACAGCCGGACCAACAAAAAAGAGAGAGTATCCAGGCTGTACCAGATGCATTCCAATAAACAGAACCCGAAGGATGTTATCGGAGCGGGTGACATTTGTGCAATTGTAGGGTTTAAGGATATTAAGACAGGAGACACTCTGTGTGATATATCTCATCCGATAGAGCTGGAAACTATGGAATTTCCTGAACCGGTTATCGGAATTGCAGTTGAACCCAAATCACAAAATGATCTCGATAAACTTTCTAACGGCCTTTCAAAGCTTGCAGAAGAGGATCCCACTTTTCAGGTTTCCATCGATCCCGATTCAGGACAGACAGTAATCAGGGGTATGGGTGAACTGCACCTTGAAATTATAGTGGACAGGCTCAGGAGGGAATTTAATGTTGAATGTAACCAGGGTGCTCCCCAGGTATCATATAAAGAGGCAATCAGCCTGCCTGTTGAACACAGGGAGGTATTTAAGAAACAGACAGGCGGCAGGGGTAAATTTGCCGATATTAGTGTTAAGATAGAACCTGCGGAGGATGGTGTTGCAGGACTTGAGTTCATTGATAGCGTGAAGGGTGGTAACATCCCGCGTGAATATATTCCTTCAATACAAAAGGGATTTAAGGATGTTATGTCTAATGGCCCGTTGGCAGGATTTCCGGTCGACAGTTTAAAGGTAACATTGCTTGACGGATCATACCATTCTGTTGATTCAGACCAGTTGTCGTTTGAGATTTGTGCCAAACAGGCATTCAGGCATGCCGCTGCCAAAGCGAAGCCTAAATTGCTTGAGCCGGTCATGAAGCTTGAGATAGTTACACCCGAAGAGTATATGGGAGATATTATTGGCGACCTTAACCGCAGGAGAGGTGATGTTACAGGCATGCAGACTAAAGGAAATACAAAAGTTATTCATGCAAAAGTACCACTAGCCGAACAATTCGGTTATGTTACGGTACTCAGGACATTATCTTCAGGCAGGGCTACTTCATCAATGGAGTTTAGTCATTACCAGGAGGTGCCGGCATCGCTTGCAGTTAAAGTACTGGAGAATGTACAGGGAAGAGTTGATTTATTATAAATAATTATAACAGAGTTCTTACTATGAACCAAAAGATCAGGATTAAGTTAAAATCGTACGATCATAACCTGGTTGACAAGTCAGCTGAAAAGATCGTAAAAACCGTAAAATCAACAGGTGCGGTTGTCAGCGGCCCTATTCCGCTGCCGACCCATAAAAGAATCTTTACGGTTTTGCGTGCCACCTTCGTCAATAAAAAGTCGAGGGAGCAGTTTGAACTGTCATCATATAAACGTTTGATCGACATTTACAGCTCAACAGCAAAAACAATTGACGCCTTGATGAAGCTGGAACTGCCCAGTGGCGTGGAAGTTGAAATTAAAGTTTGATAATGTTATAAATAGTCTATAATGGCTGATATTATTGGAAAAAAAATCGGAATGACATACGTTTTCAGTGATGAGGG
>JAAYJR010000518.1 GCA_012522835.1 Bacteroidales bacterium | reverse complement strand
GGGCGATATTCATGGAATCGCTTAGATTACCTTTATGATGGAACAGACTCCTGTTTTCCATATGAGGATCCTGGTAGTGATGGTCAATACGGTGAGTGGTTAGCAAAGAACTACTTCTCTTTATACCATGTACCACATATCCATTTTTCAGGAGAAATTCAGCCAGGTAGGCTCCGTCCTGTCCTGTAATTCCAGTGATTAATGCTGTTTTACTCATTTATCGGTATTAAATTTTTTATCTTATACGTAAGACCAGACAAAAAGAAACAAAAATTCCATTCATTCCAAAAACTATGCGTTAATAATACTAGATTTTCTGCGCATATACCACCCTGATATTGTCAGAGTCATCCTTGCCGGTCCCGATATTGGTAAAAACACCGGACCTTTCCAACAGCATCGTGATAAGTCCTCCCTGACCAAGACCAACTTCAAAAGCAATCCATGCTTCTTTTTTCAGGAATGCCGGAGAATCCTGCAACAGTCTTTTAATTATTCCAATACCAAGTGCGCCGCCATCAAATGCCATTCCGGGCTCATTTTCTGATATCTCGGGATGCATCTGAGGCACTTTCGAACTGAAAATATATGGCGGATTACACATAATCAGATCTATCTTTTCATAAAATTCCGGAGAGTCAAAGGCAGCCATCATGTCTCCCTGTTTTGCCACCACACGCTTATGCAGGTCCAGGAAACTTATATTTTCAATGGTTAAGTCCACAGCATCATGAGAAATGTCAGAAGCATAAACAGTGCAATTTGAATTGTAGCTGGCCAGTGCAATACCAAGATTGCCCGATCCGCAGCAAATATCCATTATTTTTACAATCTCAGTGTTTTGCTGCATTTTTTCAGTCAGATCAAGGCATATTGAACACAGCAGCTCGGTCTCTTTTCTGGGGATAAGAGCCCTTTTATCAACAATCAGTTCAATTCCCATAAAACACTGCTTCCCGGTCAGATAGGCAGTCGGATAATTACCAGCCCTGAGCCCTATCAGTTTCAATAACTCCTTCTTTTGCTTATCATTCAAATCAGGCAAAGGCAGACCTGTTGCTTTTTGAACCGAGACTGACACCCCCGAAGCCTTAAGCCATAATGCTCTTATTATGGCATCTGCATTTTCCTCCGGCTTATCACCAAGTATATGCAGTTTATTCTCCCATTCAGCAATAAGGGAGCTTAAAAATTCTTCCTTGTTCATTTGATTTAAACATTTTCTAATCCGGATGCACCTGGCCGTAAACCGTGACAAACAAAAATCTCACTAGCGCCATAAATGACTCTTGCCCTACAGTGTCACAAACTTCAATATAAGGATTAATATCTAGATTTATCTATGCTGTGCCTGTAATTGACTTCTTCTTTTTCCAATTACTGCTTTTTCCTGAATTTTTATTCTATCCAACTTTCTTCTTGTCCCTTCCTTTTCCCGGACTTATATTCTTTTCCCTATATCTGCCTGGCATTCCTTCTTTTTCAGTCTCACTTTTCATTTCATTGACTATATCGGATCTTACAACAGCTATCTGAATTTCACAGAAGAATGAGAAGGCTTGAAAAGTATTGACCAACATTTATTATTTCCCTATCTTTGCACCTGAATTTAAAAGCTTTGTACAGTACTGTTCCGGTGTGATTAATTATGTGAAGAGTGTTGAAACATTTCCGTTAATTAACTGTATAATACGAAAATCTGCCTTATGCATCATAGAATGAATTCCCGGCATAATAAATTAATAATCATCCTGCTGATGATTTTTGCTGTTTCATGCGTACCAAAGAAACATGTGAGTTATTTCAATGATATTGAAGAACTCGATCCCGGCATCAATCCGCGTACACAAAAACGTATAATGCCTTTCGATAAACGTTACATAAAGGTTCTGAGTATTGATCCGCAGACAAGTCAGATATTCAATGCAACAGAAGAAATAAGATATGGCGGATATGGCGGAGGGATGGGAAGCATTATAGGATATCTTGTGGATGAGGACGGTAATGTCAATTTTCCCTTTGTTGGAGAAATAAATGTCCTGGATATGACCACCTCCGAGGCATCCCTGAAAATCCAGAAAGCTCTTAGTGAATATGTATCACAAACATCTGTTATTGTGAAGTTTGTTGATAATCAGATTACTATAATGGGTGAAGTAACACGGCAGGGTGTTTATGGTTTTTCCCAGGATAAGCTGACTATTTATGAAGCACTGGGACTGGGAGGAGGGATCACCAGGTATGGTGACCGTAAAAAGGTTGTTCTTGTTCGTAATGAAGGTGAGAGAATTATGCATCACCGGCTTAACCTTTCCGACTCGAAGATATCTTCAAGGGATCATTACTACGTTTATCCCAATGATGTGATTATTGTAGAACCGCTTAAAGCTATTTCAACAAGTTATTCAAACGTAACAGCTACCATAATTCTGAGTACGATTACAACTTTAATAACAGTGCTTGGTTTTTCCTGGGCTAGATAGAAATTTATTATATAACGATGAGCTACCAGAACGATTCAACATCAGAAGGTTTTAATATAAAGGAATTTATATTACAAGTCCTGAGGTATAAATATTTTTTCATAGCCAGTTTTGTCATTTGTTTTGCAATAGCCTTCCTGGTAAACAAATTTTCACCGGTTGTTTATGAAGTAAATTCTGTTATTGGTCCGGTTGAAGACAGACGCTCATCCCTTCTCGAGTCAAATAATCTGTTCAGCGGACTCAGGCATCTGTCTGAAGCACGTAATCTTGAAAATGACATTAACAGCCTGAGTTCATTCAGTCTGGTATCGGCAACAATAAAAAGCCTCAATCTTGAAACAGGCTATTTCAAGGAAAAGAAATCACTTTTCAGCCAGACCAGGCAGGTTTTTACAGGCAACCATTATTCAGTGAGCATTGATAAATCCCATGTTCAACCGATCAATGTAAAATTTTATATACAAGTCCTTGACGAAAACAGTTTCAGGTTAACTGTATCGGAAGAAAAAGTCTCATTATACAACTATATTGACAATGTTATTGTCAGCTCCAATCATGTTCTGGAAATTGACACTATCTGTAATTTCAATGAGACTCTCAGCAACAGGTATTATAAATTCTCGGTATTCCTTAACAGGGAACTGCTGCCAACGGAACTGGATAGTGACGAAACCGATTATTTCGTTTTTTACCATATCGACCAGATTACCAAGTCATATCTCAGCAGACTGACGGTCGAACCCGTCAGCATAAGATCCTCTCTTATCAATGTCAGATTTCAGGGTGAAAACATCAGGCTGACAATAGATTTTCTAAACAAATATCTTCAGACTTATCTTGATGAGAATCTTTCAAAGAAGAACAGGATTGCCCAAAATACAATCACATTCATTGAGTCACAGATCTCGGATATTTCTGACTCTCTGGTCACATCGGAATCAAAACTAAGGGATTACAGGTCAGCATACCAGGTCACCGATCTCAGCTATCAGGGTCAGCAGGCGCTTCAGCAAATGACACAGATTGAAAATGAAATGGCCACCCTGCAGGTTCAGGAAAGATATTACAACTATGTTCTGGAATACCTTGGCAAAAATGAAGACATGGCCGGACTTGCTCCCCCGTCCAGTTCCAATGTTGTTGATCCGATATTAAATTCACTCGTGCTGGATCTGCTTAGCATGAATGCGGAGAGATCAGCCATTCTGAGCGATAATGCCGGAAAAAATCTTTTCCTGGGACAACTCGAAAACAGGATCAGATTACAGAAACAGACAATCATTGAAAATGTAAAGAATAACCTCAACACCCTGAATCTTACACAGAACGAACTTAATTACCGGGCAGAAAGACTTTCCGGACAGATATCAAGGCTTCCGCGGACAGAGCTCAACATGGTGAGTATGCAGCGGAAATTCAATCTGACGGATGCCATATACACTTTCCTGCTTCAGAAACAGTCCGAGGCAGCAATAGCCATGGCATCAAATTATCCCGATTACGAAATACTGGAGCCTGCACGCGATTCCACCAGAAGCGTTCTTTCACCAAAAACCATGCTCAACTGGATACTTGCTGCATTCCTGGCATTTATTATTCCGACTCTCTATATCATTCTCAAAAATTTCTTTAACGAAAAAATCACTTCGGTAAATGATGTTGAGAAAATGCTGAAAAGACCCGTACTGAGCCTTATTTATACGAATTATTACAAGACTGAAGCTGTTGTGTCCGAGTATCCCGGATCATCCATTGCCGAATCATTCAGAAATCTCCGCAGCAACCTGTTTCTCAAATTCAGAAAAGAACCCCTCAAGGTAATAATGATTACTTCCTCCCAGCCCATGGACGGGAAGAGCTTTGTTTCCTTTAACCTTGCAGCGGCAATAGCATCTGTCGGCCATAATTCAATTCTTGTCGACTGTGATCTGCGCAGACCCACTCTTCATGAAAAGATCAAAACAAACAATTCAAAGGGACTGTCACATTATATGGCCAATAATACCCCGAAAGAAGAACTGATAGCAAAATCAGGCATAAAAAATCTTTCAATTATTCCTGCAGGGCCGGTTCTTCCGAACAGTTCGGAACTTATTGAAGCGGGTGTACTGGATGAGCTAATGGATTACCTGAAAGACAAATTTGAATATGTGATCCTTGATGCAACGCCGACTGGTCTGGTAGCAGATGCTATTCCCCTTATAAAATATGCATCTCATATCCTTCTGGTTTGCAGAAATAACCATACCAGGAAAGATGTTCTCGGTGATGTTCTTACAATGTTTGGCACAAACAAAATCGATAATTTCGATGTCGTGTTCAATGACCTGACACTTAAAGGAAGCCGTTACGGACGCTACGACAGTTATTATAAAAAAGAAAAACCATCATTAATCAGAAAAATAGTATAAAATTAAAAATTCTCAATATGACTTACGATCCGGCAATTATACAGGAAAAAATCAGGCAGTACATCGTACAGGCATCTCATGTTGACGGAGACAAGATAAAGGATGAATCTCTTCTTTTTAAGGAAGGATATTTTGATTCAATGGGTTTTATACTGCTTATCACCTTTCTTGAAGAAGAGTTTAAAATAAAAACCAGCGATTCCGATCTGCTTGAAGAAAATTTCGAATCGATCAATGCCATGACCGGTTTCGTTGTCAACAAACTTGAAGGCTGATTATGTGTGGAATTGCCGGCATAATTGATTTTTACGGCAAAGCTACTTCCACAGCCGGTCTGATATCAATGATGCGGGCAATCAGTTATCGCGGGCCCGACGAAAGTGGTATTTATCATTCACAAAATGCTGCCCTGGGGCATGTCAGGCTCAGTATTCTTGATCCGGAAAGCGGCCAGCAGCCTCTTTCAGATACTACAGGAAGGTACATAATAGTTCTTAACGGAGAAATATTCAATTACAGGGAACTGCGTACAGGCCTCGAAAAAAAGGGATATATATTCAATACCTCTTCTGATACTGAAGTCCTGTTACAGCTTTACATCCAACACGGAAAAGATTGTCTCGGTATGCTGAACGGGCAGTTTGCCTTTGCTGTATGGGACAAGCATGAAGAGATATTATTTCTGGCCCGCGACAGGGTAGGCATAAGACCACTGTTTTACAATATTACTGACGGGGTATTCACCTTTGCTTCTGAGATCAAAGCGCTGTTTGAACAACCTTTTATTTCAAGGGAGCTCAGACATGAAAGCCTGTCCCAGATATATACCTTCTGGACAACCCTCACTCCATACACTGTTTTCAAAAATATCTATGAACTCTCTCCCGGTCATTACCTTCATTTCAGTCAAAATGGAATTAAAATCAACAAGTACTGGAGCCCTGATTTCAGCAATGTGAACCGGGAAATAAAATCTGGTGATGCCCTGGAACGGCTTCATGAGCTTTTCAATGATGCAGTAAAGCTCCGGCTCCATGCCGATGTAAAGGTAGCTGCCTATCTGAGCGGAGGATTAGACTCAGCCAGTACCGTTGCATATATCAAAGATATTGAAGTACGCTCTCCTGATACATTTTCCATAGGTTTTGAGGAAAAAGATTTTGATGAAGGCAGTTACCAGAAAGAAGCCGTACAATTTTTTGACACTCAGCATAAATCAGTCGTCTGTTCATCCGAAACCATTGCAGATATTTTTCCAAAGGTGGTCTGGCATTCCGAGATCCCTATGACGCGGACAGCTCCGGCACCAATGCTTATTCTTTCCGGACTGGTAAGGGAAAATAATATCAAGGCAGTTATAACGGGTGAAGGATCGGATGAGATACTCGCAGGATATGATATCTTCAGGGAAGCAAAGATCAGAAAATTCTGGGCATCACAACCTGATTCAGCAACAAGGCCGCTTCTTTTGAAAACATTGTATCCCGATATAGCCCATCTGCGAAATGCCAGTCCGAATATACTCAGAATGTTTTTCGGATATAAGCTTAATGATGTTGACAATCCTTTCTATTCACATCTGCTCAGATGGAATAATGGCAATCATATTAAAAAGAACCTGTCTGCCGCTTTAAAAAATACCCTTGACAGCTATTCACCCCCGGATGAATTATCAGGAAGACTTCCTGCTGGTTTCAATGAATGGGACCTGCTGGCAAAAGCCCAATGGCTCGAGACAACTGTTTTCATGTCGGGATATCTTTTGTCAACACAGGGCGACCGAATGGCAATGGCCAATTCAGTGGAAGGGAGATATCCTTTTCTTGATCATCGTGTTATTGAATTCTGTTCAACCCTGCCACCCCGATTGAAACTCAATGGTCTGAATGAAAAATTCCTGTTAAAAAAACTCATGACCAACAGGATACCGGAAAATATATTAAAACGTCCGAAGCATCCGTACCGGGCACCTATAAGCAGTGTATTCCTGGACGGAGATGTACCGGAGTATGTTAAAATGATGTTGTCCGCAAGCTATATCAGGAAAGCCGGAATATTTGATCCTGATGCCGTTTCATCACTTCTTTCGAAAATTGAAAAAACTGGCGTGGCCTCTGAAGTGGACAACATGACACTCACAGCAGTAATTTCAACACATCTGCTGTATTATCAGTTCATTGAAAATAATAACCGGGAATTCCAAAAGGGGGAATTGAAGAATCTGAAAATAGTCCGGAATATTTGAAAGATTCATTACAGGCATAATAATAATCAGATTATTTATTGCAGAGGAAATCAAATGCGTGTATATTGGAAATAAAAAATATAATTATGAACCAGAAAAAACCTTTTTCAAAAGACATTATCCTTCTTGACGACATCGAATATGTTGTAAACAAAATCACTGAAAAAAGGCGTGATGACGTTCTTCGCAAAATACGGCGTAACGGTGGTGTAGTAGGTATCAGCGGCGGAATCGATTCATCCGTATGTCTTGCTCTTTCCGCACGGGCATTCGGTCCTGACAAAGTGCTGGGAATCATGCTTCCCGAAAAAGATTCCAGTCCCGACAGTGAAATGCTTGCAGAGGAACTGGCTGCAAAATTCGGAGTGAAAGCCATTACTGAAAATATCACGGAAGCCCTTAAGGGATTCAGATGCTACGAAAGACGTGACGAAGCTGTAAAAAGAGTATTTCCGGAATATGATCCCCTTACCTACAAAATGAAGATTGCTGTAAAAGATACCGGATTGTTCAGTAATCTGCCTCCCGTTTTTTATCTGATAATCATTGACAAGGATGGTAATG
>JAAYJR010000036.1 GCA_012522835.1 Bacteroidales bacterium | reverse complement strand
GGTAACTGACTAATATAATTTATCTGATAATCATAAACTTCCTTTATCTGACTTTCTAATAGCATTTTAATACAAAATATTCATAAAGATACAAAGTTTTCATTTGAAATGCAAACTTTTATGCATTTTGAATGCATAAAAGTTGTCAAGTGTGCAAATAATATTTTCCTTTTTCAATCGGGGGATCATGTAAGGGTAAACTGGTCAGGATTAAGATTATCCCTGGGAGTTTCCTTCAGTATATTTTAATAATCGTAAAACCCCTCCGCGTGAATCTCCTCTCTGCGACCTCTGCGTGAAACCTCTTCTCTGCGCCCTCCGCGTGAAACCTCTTCTCTGCGCTCTCCGCGTGAAACACCTTCTCTTCGTCCTCCGCGTGAAACACCTTCTCTATTATAAATTTTCTCTTCAGTAAGACCTCTCCAGTATCTCCATCAGTTCATCATCACTCAGTATAACAGGATTACCCTTCATACTACTGGCACTTTTGGCTTTCTCAACCGCAACAGGGAAGTCGGCTTCAGTAACTCCATAATCAGAGAGTGAAGGTATCTTAAGATATTTAACCATTTCTTCAGCCCAGCGAATCCCATCCTCTGCCCGGACATTGGGATTCCCTGTAAGTATCTTTGCAACCTCTGTGAATTTTAAATAATAGCTGTCAAGTTTCTGTTCAGTAACAGCCCTGATATTAACCTCCATCACTGCAGGCAGCAATAAAGCACAAATTGCACCGTGAGGAACAGGGAACATACCGCCCATCGGTCCGGCAAATCCATGTACTGCACCCAGTTTTACATTAGCCAGCGCCATACCGCCCAGCAGACTGGCGTATGCCATATCCTCACGGGCATGGATGTCATTGCCACTATCATAGGCCCTCTTCAGCGATGAGGCGACACGTTTCATACCTTCGCGGCAAAAATTATCAATAAAGGGATTCGACTGGTTTGTAACAAAAGTTTCCAACAGGTGAGTCAGGGCATCCATACCACTGGTGGCCGTAATTTCAGGTGGCATCGAAAGGGTAAGTTCCGGATCGACCACTGCCACTTCAGGAAACATCAGGGGACTACGCAGGCTTACCTTGACTTTGTGCTCAGGCGAATGAATAACTGCATTTTTTGTTGCTTCAGCTCCAGTACCGGCTGTAGTAGGAATGGCAATGAAAGGCAAAGGATTTACTTCCAGCTCATTACCACTCCCTATCACTTCCAGGTAATCCATCAGGTCGCCTTTGTTTGGTGCCAGCGCGGCAATGGCTTTAGCGCTGTCAATAACACTTCCGCCTCCAAATCCTACTATTCTCCCGCATTCATTTTGGCGTGCAAACTCTGCACCTTTGTTAATAATTTCAGTAGTGGGTTCAGTGCTTACAGTAAATTTCACATATTTATCTGCAGGTAAACTATCAGTTAACTGCCTTGACCGTTCTATGTTTTTACCTGTTACCAAAAGGATTTTCCGGTCAGTCCCTTCGAGTAATTCAGGGACTTTTGCAACTGAGCCACAGCCGAAAATTATCCTCTTTGATGTTGTAAAATCAAAATTCAACCCCATTCCTCATCGTTTGGATATATATTGATAAACTGATTTCTGGTCCGTGGTTCTGATAACATATCTGCAACCTCGCTGACCCATTTTTTGTAATGATCTGTTTCCTTATGTTTAGCGGGATCTTCAGGCTTCCGGTAAACCTCAACCAATACAAACCGTGTAGGGTCATCCTGCTGTTGTATCACATCAAACCTGGCAACTCCCGGTTCCTTAATGCTATTGCGTGCATTCTCTGTAGTTGCTTTTTTAAAATCCCCTACCCTCTCTTTTTTTACGTGTACAAACACTTGAAGAATAATCATAATACTATTTTTTAACGAAATTAATAAAATGTATTTAACAGGCAGAAAAAAATATACTTTTCCGCTTTGCGGCCAGAAAGTAAATGACATAATCCGGCTTGTAACTTATAGATGACTACCGGATTTAATTTGTGAACAGGTAATCGAAAAAAAGAATTATTCCTAAATTAGCTCAAAATACATGAGATGTAACATAATAAACATTCTCACTTTATTGTTGACTGTTTATATCACAAATTTTTATCTTGAT
>JAAYJR010000492.1 GCA_012522835.1 Bacteroidales bacterium | reverse complement strand
TTCCAATGCTTCTTTGGTAACAGGTATAAACTTACTTTTATCACTTGTTGTTCCGGATGATTTTGCAAACCACTTCACATGTCCCGGCCATAATATATCAGATTCACCGTCACGAAGCCGGTCGACAAAAGGTTTGATATCTTCATATGATTGTATCGGCATAGCTTTTTGAAAATCGCTCACAGATCTTATCTTGTCAAAATCATGCTTGTCTCCCCACTGTGTATACATCGCCTTATTCAATAAATTGAACAGTGTCTCTTTTTGTACCTCTTCCGGATGCTCGCGGAAAAGCTGGATCTGATATATTCGTTTAAAGTTAATCCAGTTAATGACAGAATTAAGAAGTGGCATTTCAAAAAAATTCAAAATTAATGGTCAAAGGTAGAAATTATTTAATTTGGTTGGCAGATAAAAATTATTCATACTTTTACGTATAATTTTAAACAGATAAAACGAACATGAACTATATTGATGTAATAATAGGACTTTTGCTCCTGTTTGCCGCAATAAGCGGTTTTAGGAAAGGGCTCATTTCTGAAATTATCTCACTGGCAGCCCTGATACTGGGAATATGGGGGGCAATTAACTATTCGTATATCACCATAGATTTTATTAAGGAATTTTTCGGCAGTAGCTATAAACACCTGAATATAGTTTCCTTCATAATTACTTTTATTGTAATTGTTATAGTTATAAATCTGGCAGGTAACCTGGTAAACAAAATACTGGAAATTGTAATTCCGGGATTTTTAAATAAAATTGCAGGATTGGCTTTCGGGATATTACGGACCGCACTTATATTGAGTATTATTTTAATAGCCTTTGATAAAATTGACAACAACATTCACATCCTTTCTCCACAAAAGAAGGCTGAATCACAATTATATCCATCTGTCCGAAACCTGGCTCCTTCCCTGTTCCCATTCATTGACAACTGGGATAATGCTGATAAAAACAGCGGCAAGGAGGTACTAACCAGAATTAAAAAGTCATTTAATATGTAAGCATTTTATATCTTTGCCAAAATTTTCAAAACAGATATTGATGAACTTTATTGAAGAGTTGAAATGGCGGGGAATGCTGCAGGATATAATGCCCGGCACGGAAGAACAACTGGCAAAAGAGATGACAACCGGGTATTTGGGTATTGATCCCACTGCCGATTCTCTCCACATAGGTCATTTAGTAGGTGTAATGATGTTAAAACACCTTCAGATGGCTGGCCACAGACCCATTGCACTTATTGGAGGAGCAACAGGCATGATCGGAGACCCGTCGGGAAAATCCCAGGAACGTAACCTGCTGGATGAACCTACTCTCCGCCATAATCAGGAATGTATTAAAAAACAACTAGAAAAATTTTTAGACTTTAAAAGCAATATTCCCAATGCGGCTGTCATGGTCAACAACTATGACTGGATGAAAAATTTTTCATTTCTGCAGTTTGTTCGTGATGTTGGCAAACACATCACCGTAAACTATATGATGGCAAAAGACAGTGTTAAAAAACGTCTCGGTGAAGACTCCACAGCTGGCATGTCTTTTACTGAATTCACTTATCAACTGGTACAGGGTTATGACTTTATATATCTGTACAAACACTACGAATGCAAAATACAGATGGGAGGATCAGACCAATGGGGGAACATAACAACCGGCACTGAATTAATTAGGCGAATTGAAGGAGGTGAAGCATTTTCAATGACTTGTCCCCTTATTACCAAATCAGATGGCGCTAAATTTGGTAAAACAGAAGAGGGAAATGTATGGCTTGATCCTCAAAAAACTTCACCATATAAATTCTACCAGTTTTGGTTAAATACATCAGATGAAGATGCGGAAAAGTATATTAAAATCTTTACACTTTTCAGTAAAGAAGAGGTTGAAAATCTCACACAAGAACACAAAAAGTCCCCCCATTTAAGATTATTGCAAAAAAAACTGGCAGAATCGATTACAACAATGGTGCATTCCCGGGAAGATTACGAAATGGCAACAGAAGCCTCTCAGATATTATTTGGCCGGGGAACTTCAGGACAATTAAAAAAATTAGACGAAAATACTTTTGTATCAGTGTTTGAAGGTGTACCCCAATATAATGTTCCAAAAGCAACCTTTACAGAGGGTATTGCAGTTATGGATCTTCTTACTGATGAAACTGCTGTTTTCCCTTCAAAAGGAGAGCTACGTCGTACCATTCAGGGAAACGGGTTAAGTATTAATAAAGAAAAAGTTACAGATCCGGACCTTATAATTGGAGAAGAAAGCCTGATAGGAAAGAAATACCTGTTGATACAAAAAGGGAAGAAAAATTATTTTCTTATTATTGCCGGATAATCATTTTGTTATTAATAAATACTAAACAGGCATCGGGTGCGTTCAGTTAATGCTATCAAATTGAAACCATATTTATGAATGACTTTTTTGACAACCAGCGAATTCTTCAATTAATTTGGAACAGGAAATATCATTTTATTATAACAGGGATAATAGCCATTATTATTTCAGCAGTTTTTTCAGGCCCTGCTTTTATAAAACCTAAATTTAAATCCACCGCGCGTGTCTATCCGACTAACCTCTGGCCTCTGAGTGAGGAGTCTGAGTCTGAACAGATGCTAGAGATTATGAATTCTAAAGATATCAAGATCAAAATGTGTGAGGCATTTGAGCTGGACAAGGTATACAGGCTTAATAAAAAAGATCCTAACTACATGACCTATCTAATGGATGAATATAATAAGAATATTAAAACAAGTAAAACCAATTTTGAAACGGTAAAACTTGAAGTTTTGGACTATGAGCCCCGGAGAGCTTCTGATATGTGTGATTCCATCATCCATTTTTATAACAGGAAAGTACGAAGTATGCACAAAACAAAAGACTTTGAAATGGTTACAATTGCCCAAAAAGGGTTAAAACAAAAATATGCCGAACTCGATACTCTGACATACAGGCTCGATACCATTCGTCAAAAATACGGAATCCTCGATTATAAAAGCCAGGTAGAAAAGGTTACAGAGGGTTATATGACAGCCCTGGCAGAAGGTAGGGCAACTACAACAGGTTCTTCAAAAATTGAGGATATTTATAACAACCTGGCGGATAAGGGTTCAGAAGCCTATTGGCTGGAGTCACGCTATAATTTTCTGATAGAAGTGATTGATTCTCTGACCACACAATATGAATTTCATATGACTGAATATGAAAAAGATATAACTTATTGTCATATAGTGGAGTATCCAATGCCGGCCGATAAAAAATCATTCCCGGTGAGGTGGATCATTGTGGCACTTACAACATTTTCTGCCCTTTTTGCAGCTCTGATGGTTTTTCTTATAATTGATTATCGTAAAAAACAAGATTTTTGATTCAGAAAGAAACAATAAAAATAGGCCTGTTCTACCTGATTTCAGTAGGCTTTATCTTATTGAACATTTTTTTTGTTGTTAAAAAGGATCTTCTAATTATAAATGCATTGCCCTTCCTGTTAGGAATTTTACTCCTGGTTATCTACTCTTTCGACAAATTAATTTATCTGATAATTTTTTTTACCCCTCTTTCAATTCCGTTGAGAGAATTAAAGCCTGACCTGAGCTTTGACATGTACCTGCCAACCGAACCATTACTCTTTCTGGTACTTATACTGTTTATACTAAAAATGATCAATGAAAGAGATTTTGATAAAAGTATTATTACACACCCGGTTTCACTGGCTGTTTTTCTGAACCTTTTTTGGATTCTGGTGACCTGTTTCACCAGTACTATGCCGGTTATTTCCATTAAATTTTTCTTAGTCCGGGTTTGGTTTGTTGTGGTTCTGTATTTACTTGCGGTGAAAATATTTTCGCAAAAAATAACAATTGAACAATATATATGGCTTTATGTAATACCATTCATTATAGTAATATTCTATTCAATATACCGTCATACAGGTTATGGGCTATTTGACAGGTATGCAGCGCATTTTGTCGTTACTCCTTTTTACAATGACCACACATCATATGGAGCTGCACTGGCTATTTACCTTCCTTTCATTACCCTTTTTTCATTTGGCAAAACATATTCAAAACGGTTCAGGTTTATCTCACTTATCGTGTTGTTAGTCTTCATTGCCGGGATCATTCTGTCATACAGCCGTGCAGCCTGGGTTAGTATACTAGCTGCATTTATTGTCTGGACAGTTATTAAGCTGAAAATACCTCTTAAATCAATTGTCTTAAGTTTAATAATTGTATTTGGATTATTAACTCTTTCTCAGGACCAGATTCTGTTACGCTTACAAAAAAACTCAGTTGAATCCTCATCAAATCTGGTTGAACATGTTTATTCAATTTCCAATATCACATCTGATGCCTCCAATCTTGAACGCATAAACCGCTGGAACTGCGCTCTTCGAATGTTCCGCGATAAGCCATTGATGGGGTTTGGGCCAGGCACTTATATGTTCAAATATGCTTCCTACCAATTGAATAAAAACCGAACTATCATAAGTACAAATGCAGGAGACCTGGGGAACGCACACAGCGAGTATCTGGGTGCACTTTCAGAATCAGGAATCCCTGGACTAATTACTTTCCTGCTAATAATCACAACAGTGCTTTATACTGCCATCAAAACATATAAAAGAGTGAATGACAAAAGACTAAAGTCATTAATACTAGCCGCTATAACCGGACTGGTAACATATTATATACACGGTTTTCTCAATAATTTTCTGGATACAGATAAACTATCAGTTCCATTCTGGGGATTTACCGGTATAATAGTTGCAATTGATCTCTATTCACGTAATAAATTTCAAAATAATCCAGGATTACAAGGGGAATTATAAATTTCTGAAAAACTATAATGGCAGCATAGACAACCTGGCAACATCGCAAATCGCAATATCCCCCTTCATAATGAAACGGAAAACCGGAATAACCACGAAAATAAAATAATTTTAGACTACTGCTTTACCCGCTCACTATATGAACGGTCACGGGTATCTACTTTAATTACCTCTCCCTGGTTAATAAACATAGGCACCATAATTTCAGCTCCTGTCTCCAGGGTGGCAGGCTTTAATGCAGTGGAACTGGCTGTATTACCCTTTTCACCTTCAATGGTAAAGACTACCTGCAGTTCAACAAAGGGAAGCATCTCGACAGTGAGGGGAGTTTCTGTTTCTGTATGAAAATTAATTTCAACTATCTGCCCTTCTTTTAAAAGATCAGAATTATCAATCATAGACTCAGAGACATTGATCTGTTCAAAAGTTTCAGTATTCATCAGATGAAAACCAAGATCATCCTTATAAATATACTGATATTGACGTCTCTCGACACGGACTTCTTCAACCTTCGTCCCCGATGAAAAAGTGTTTTCAACAATTCTCCCGGTTTTTACATTTTTCAATTTTGTCCGGACAAATGCAGGCCCCTTACCCGGTTTTACATGTAAAAACTGCACAATTGAATAAATCTCATCTTTAAAGATGATACACATACCGTTCCTAAAATCTGCTGTTGTAGCCATAAAAGTTGCGTTATTTATTTAAGACACTGCAAAAATAAATAATTAGCTTGAAAATTTTACTGTTATGAACATTTTTGGAAAAAGAGCGGCATTAATTTATATCCTGCTCAACACCATCAATAGTGTATTTTTCAATCACAGCCCTTAAAGCGCCTACTCTCATATCAAATTCGAGTAATACCGGAAGCTCAGTTTTCTTTGAAATAAAAAACTTTAATCCGTCAGAACGATTCATAAGTTTACCTTTATCAACCCTGGGTGCCACAACATAACACTCCGTTTTGCCCAAACCGGTATCAACCTTTTCTGATCCCAGATATGAAAGTGTGACATCAGAGATCTTGTCTGCATGAAATGTCGGATAGGTAAGTTGCAAACCTTTTTCAAGGTCATCTAAAAGATGCTGATTAATAAAATAAAAGAAAACAGAAATTATATCCACCAGATTCTCCGGAACATGACGCCATCCGGATCGCTGACTGTAGATAGAATCCAGATCATGGTAATAAAAAGTTTCATTATACCAACGGTATCTTCCCTCTCTGATATTTCTTACAGATTTAACCGGTAAATGTGTATCTGCATCGACAATAGTCTCATAAATATCATTTACTCCGAACAATTTGTCAGTAAAGCCTGTTGTGCGGCCAACAAGATAATAGCGTATTGCCTTCCTGGTACCTAAAAGAGTATCGGTAATTACCAATTCAGCTTCACCACCCTTCATGACTCCAAATTTAAGGTTGAACAATACTTTTTTTTCCTTTGCATTTATTGAGGGAGCCAATACAGCTATCATCACAAAAAGTAAAATAAATCTTTTCATTTTATAACCTTATTTCCGGGAATGGTTGCTATAAAATCTTTCAAATAGAAAGGTTCAAAATAAGCAACATCCTCAAATTCATTTAATTTAAACTTCTCTTCAGCAAGATTTAACATATATCGTGCCGAAGTTTTCAAAGGCCCCCTGAACAAGGCATTGGGATGAGTGATTAATGACTGGCATTTTACGGAACCATTCCCGAAAAAAAGTACAGGATACCTGTCGAGATAATCTTTAAATGAACTGTTATTAATTATTTTGGCCGATACAGCCTCCAGCTTTTCACCTTTTTGATTATACAACGATGTGTATACCTCCATCCGGCGGGCATCGATCATCGGACAATAAAGCAGGTCTCCCTCAATACTTATATCATCAGTATACTGATCTGAATTTTCTGCAGCATGGTCTGCCAGGGAATCGAGAGAACCTACGGCAATTAAAGGTTTGTCAAGCGCATAACATAACCCTTTTGCCAGAGAAACCCCGATACGCAATCCGGTGTATGATCCCGGACCTTTACTCACAGCAACAGCATCAATACTCATCATATCAATTCCGGTATCCTTAAAAATATCACTGACAAACACCGAAAGTAATTTTGAATGGCTAAGACCCTCCAGGCTCTCCTTTTCCATTAAAAGCTTTCCGTTACGGGCAATTGCAACAGAACATACCTCAGAAGAAGTTTCAATATTTAAGATAATTGGCATAAGTTGAAAAATAATTCTGATAAATCATATATTACAACATAAATATTTGACTTGAAGAATATAATTTTATAATCTTGTAAAATATGTGAATACTATTGAAATATCAGTCTGCGAATATAATAAATAAAAAAAAGAGACATTGAAAATTAAGGGGCAGCATTATCATACTATTTGGATAAAGGGAGATGAACCTGCAACTGTGCAAATAATTGATCAAAGAAAACTTCCGTTTTTCTTTGAAGTAATTGATTTAAAAACACCCGAAGATGCTTATCTGGCAATAAAGGATATGGCCGTCCGGGGAGCTCCCCTGACCGGTATCACAGCAGCCTGGGGCATGTATCTGGCACTGGCAGGGTTCAGGGGAAGAGATCTGCAGGGATACATGAAAAAAACAGCGTCATATCTTAAATCTGCCCGGCCAACAGCTGTAAATCCGGGATTTACCATTGACACTGTTTTAAATTTCATAATCTGTGAAAAGTCTGCATCAGATATGATTGAAAAAACATTTGATAAAGTAAAAAAACTGGAAGAGGATGAAATAAATTACAGTAACAAAATAGGAGATTTCGGATTAACCCTGATTGAAAACATTTACCGGAAAAAGAGAGAAAGGGTTAATATCCTTACTCATTGCAATGCAGGCTGGCTTGCCTGTATCGATTGGGGTACAGCAACTGCACCGGTATACAAAGCACAACTGCGCGGAATCCCTGTGCATGTTTGGGTTGACGAAACACGTCCCCGTAACCAGGGTGCCAGGCTTACAGCTTATGAGCTGGGAGAGGAAGGTGTTCCCCACACAGTTATTGCTGATAATACCGGAGGCCATTTAATGCAGCATGGCCTTGTAGACCTGGTCCTTGTTGGCAGCGACAGAACAACTGTATCCGGACATACGGCTAACAAAATCGGCACATATCTCAAGGCACTTGCTGCATATGATAATAAAATCCCTTTCTATGTAGCTTTACCATCTTCGTCGATCGACTGGAGTGTGGAAGATGGACTGAATGAGATACCAATTGAAGAGCGGGGATCGGAAGAAGTTGCAGAGATTGAGGGATGGAGCGGGAAGGATATTAAAAAGGTAAGACTGGTTCCTGACAATTGTAAAACCGCTAATTATGGTTTTGATGTAACCCCGTCACGGCTGATTACCGGATTAATCACTGAAAGGGGAATTTGTAAAGCTGAAAAAAGCAGTATATTAAACCTGTTTCCTGAAAAACAAGAATTATGCACAAAATAGCGATAATAGGAGGTTCAGGCCTTGAAGATCCTTCAATGCTCCAACACCCTGTTGAAGTGGAGTTACATACTCCTTACGGCCATCCTTCATCAACATTCAAAACCGGAAAAATTGGTGATACCGAAGTTGTAATACTATCGAGGCACGGAAGAAACCATTCAATTCCTCCGTCACGGGTTAATAACCGTGCCAATATATGGGCAATAAGGGAATTGGGTTGTACTCATATTTTATCTACCACTGCCTGTGGAAGCCTCAGAGAAAATATAAAAAGAGGCGATATGCTGTTTCCCGACCAGTTTATCGATTTTACAAGGCACAGGGATGTTACATTCCATGATAAATTTGAAAAAGGTAAATTAAACCACACAGCCATGGCAGATCCCTTCGATCAAACCCTCAGGGAATTTTTGATCTCAAACGCTAAAAAACTGGGAATTGATTTTCATCCATCAGGAACCGTACTTACAATTGAAGGGCCACGGTTTTCAACCCGTGCAGAGTCTGTTATGTTTCGCCTGTGGGGAGCTGATGTAATCAACATGTCTGTTGCACCGGAATGTATCCTGGCAAATGAACTTAAAATACCATATGCAACTGTAGCTGTGAGTACTGATAATGATTGCTGGAAGACAGAAGAACAGCCTGTTACCTGGGAAGAAGTATTAGATGTGTTTAATAAGAATGTAGAAAAGGTTAAAACCTTATTATATAATACAATCACATCATTAAAACAGACTAATATCAATTAATTATATAGTTAATTTCTGAACAGGCTGGCCGGCCATCCAATATCAACTGGAATTTTTATATTTGTCAATCCATATAAATGACTCTTATAGGGACGTTAAAATTTTAAACGGATTAAAATGTTAGATAAAATTAAAGCTCTGAAATCGGAAATTGAACAGATCACTGCCGGAACCTTTGAAGATGTTGAAGGACTTCGGATTAAATATATTGGGAAAAAGGGAATTATCAATCAGCTTTTTACCGATTTTAAAAATGTTCCATCTGATAAGAAAAAAGAGGTTGGACAGGCAATGAATGAGCTTAAAAATCTGGCAACTGAAAAAATAAACAACCTGAAGGAATCATTTCAGACTAAGATTTCACACAGTTCCGGAGCAGACCTTACCATGCCCGGAGAACCAATTGCCCTTGGAACGCGTCATCCTCTTGCAATTGTAAAGAATAAGATCATAAGTATTTTCGGCAGACTAGGTTTTATTGTTGCAGAAGGGCCTGAGATTGAAGATGACTGGCATGTTTTTTCAGCACTTAACTTCCCTGTGGAACATCCGGCAAGGGATATGCAGGATACCTTTTTTATTGAAAAGGATCCTGACATATTATTGCGTACTCATACATCAAGTGTTCAGATAAGGGTAATGGAGAACATTCCTCCCCCGATTCGTGCAATTTTTCCTGGCAGAGTATTCAGGAACGAGGCGGTTTCAGCCCGGTCACATTGCATTTTTCACCAGGTGGAAGGACTCTATGTTGACGAAAATGTATCATTTGCAGACCTGAAACAGACACTACTTTATTTTGCAAAAGAGCTGTTTGGAGTAGATTCCCAAATTAGGCTGAGACCTTCATATTTTCCTTTTACCGAACCAAGTGCTGAAATGGATGTCAGCTGCTCGCTATGCGGAGGTAAAGGTTGTAATCTATGTAAATATACAGGCTGGCTGGAGATACTCGGATGTGGAATGGTCGACCCGAATGTTTTCGAGGCATGTAATATCGACAATAAGAAATATACAGGCTTTGCATTTGGGATGGGTATTGAACGTATAGCTATTCTGCTTTACGGAATAAAAGATATCAGGCTTTTCTTTGAAAATGATATACGCTTTTTAAAACAATTCGAATCAGCTTTTTAGAATCACCAGATCAATCTCCTCCTATATAACAGACGCCGGGTAAATCGTCAATATACCAGTTAATACTGATTTAACAAACAAACAGGTAATTTGATATTGATTAAATATGTTTTTACATTTGCAAAAGACTTTTTAGTCTTTTTTTAATTAAAACAAAAGTGATGAAAACAGAAACACATCATCATCAGATTGTTATAAAAACGACAACAGATGATGATCATCAAAAACTCCCGGTAAATTTACTAATTTACCTTGCGGCCGGTGCATTAACCGGAGTAGTATTAATTTTCGGGCTTTTTGCCGGTGTTGAATTCCTTTTCAGCCTTTAAAAGTTGAACAAAGTTTAGAAAACAAGAATTAAAAGCCTGTATTTAACAGGCTTTTTTTATGAATTCAAGACCTCCTCTATATCCTTCAATTCGTCTGCCGTGAACTGACAATTTTTAAGCATCTCCACGTTGTCGTCCAGTTGTTTTACAGAGCTGGCTCCGATCAGTACTGAAGTGATCCTTTTATCTTTGATAATCCAGGCCAAAGCCATCTGCGCCAGTGATTGTCCTCTTTTTTCAGCAATTTTATTAAGCTTTAAGATCTTACCATGAGCAGCATCCACATCAGCCTTTTTCAGAAATACTTCCCTCGTTGCCCTGGAACCTTCAGGTATGCCGTTAAGATAACGGTTAGTCAGCAATCCCTGTGCTAACGGAGAGAATGGTATACATCCGACGCCTTCTTCTTCCAGGACATCAAGCAGCCCATCCTCAACCCACCTGTCAAACATTGAATATCGCGGCTGATGTATCAGGCATGGCGTTCCAAGTTGCCTGAGAATTCCAATTGCCTCCTTTGCCATATCAGGTGGATAATTTGAAATTCCGGCATACAATGCCTTTCCTGAGCGGACAGCATAGTCGAGGGCCATCATGGTTTCAGTCAAAGGTGTATCCGGATCAGGCCTGTGTGAATAAAAAATATCAACATGGTCGATGCCGATCCGTTTTAGGCTCTGATCAAGACTTGCCAGTACATATTTTCTGCTTCCCCACTCTCCGTATGGACCCGGCCACATCAAGTATCCGGCTTTGGTGGAAATGACAAGTTCATCACGGTATAAACCGAGGTCCTGTTTTAAAATCTTTCCAAAATTTTCCTCTGCCGATCCGGGGGGAGGCCCGTAATTATTTGCCAGGTCAAAATGGGTAATACCCATATCAAATGCCCTGTGAACAATTGCGCGGCTATTTTCGAAATTATCCACTCCTCCGAAATTGTGCCATAATCCAAGAGATACAGCAGGCAGCTTCAATCCCGATTTTCCGCACCTGTTGTATTTCATTGAATCGTAACGTGTTTCATTTGCCTGATATGTCATAACAGAATGTATTTAATAAGTTACATATATAATAGTCCTGAAAAATATCTCTTTTTCAGGAATTCTCAAAAATAATAAGAAAAAATGTAGTGACTGGAATTTTGTCAATTTCATTGAAATAGTTAGTTTTGCAAACCATTTACAGAAAAGCCCGGGTGGCGGAATTGGTAGACGCGCTGGATTCAAAATCCAGTTCTGGCAACAGAGTGCGGGTTCGATTCCCGCCCCGGGTACAAAAAAACCTATTGATTTTTCATCAATTTTTTATACTGCTTTCAATGCAAAGGCATAATAAAAATAAATTATATTTCCCTTTTTAATATTTCTCAGCCATGCCGGTTCTTTATGGCTTATCAATGCTATATCTCTGGCGTTAGTATTTATAAAAGTATTTGATTCGTAAGCAGTCATCTCAAATTCAATTTAGAAAAAAGAGATCTGTTAATTGAGAATTCTCTGATGAAATGATCTTCTCTACTTTACCATACTGTGTCAGAAATATTATAAATCTATAACTCCTTGTTCTGCTAAAATTCCAAAGAAAATATCATAATTATCGGGAACCGGACCAAAATCAATTGCTTTGGATCTGAGTCCGTTTATGCGCTGGGCAAATCATCTGAAATTAATTTAGGCTGAATAACTTCTGTCGAAACATTCGGCTAAAAAGGTGGTGCCCGACCAAACTGAAAATTAATTTTTTTAATTTTTTTTTGGGGGGTATGCCAATTTCTGCGTATTACTATAAGAAGTGTTACAAAAATTTGATTTTCATAGTTTAGTTTATGTTAGTTGGTTAGTTTGCAAAAAATCCCCTTTACAGAAGGGGATTTTTAAGTAACCGAATAAAAAAATGAGTCAGTTAAACAGAATACAATACATACTAAGGAAGTATCTTAAAGGAGAAAGCAACAGCAAAGAACTTAAGGATGCTATCGACTTTTTTTCCAATCCGGCGAACGACCTCCAGGTACGTCCTGAATTATTCAAATGGTGGAACAGGGATGAAGAATCTGAAAATGACTTACAAAAGCTAAATGATGCAGATGAAGTTCTCAATAAAATCCACCACCGCATTAACCTTGAGGCAGGAAACGATACTAAATCCGGAATTAAAAAAATATTTCTGAATGTTATTAAGTTTGCTGCTGTCTTATTAATTGTCCTCATTGCAGGAATTCTTACAAACAGTATAAATCCTGAGGAACCTTCATATTTTACATTTACTGCTCCCGAAGGTTCAATATCTCAGATGTTGCTACCCGACAGTTCCATTGTCTATCTTAACTCCGGATCAGAACTAAAATATGTTACTGAGAAAAATCTACGGACTGCCCTGCTGTCAGGTGAAGCATGGTTCGATATCTCTGAAAATAAGGAAAAACCATTTATAGTACAAACTTCTCAATATGACATCCGGGTAACCGGAACTAAATTCAATGTTAAAGCCTATCCTGCTGATGAAGCATTTGCCACAACACTGGAGAAGGGATCTGTTCAAATCTTATCTTTAAATAACATTGTACTTGAACAACCCGAAACTTTAACACCGGGACAGCAATTTGTATTTAACAAAACCGATGGCTCTGTTGCCGTGAAAAAAGTTAATACGAAAATGTATACAGCATGGAAAAACAATGAACTGATTTTCATCAGGATGAAATTAAAAGAGCTGATTGTTCTTCTCGAAAGAAAATATGGTGTTGACATTGAATTTGCAGATAATGTTATCCCCGACTACCATTACGACGGGACAATAAAAAATGAAACAATACTGGAAGTGTTAGACCTGCTTCAGGAGACTCTTCCAATAGGATATACAATAGATGAACAGAGAATAGTAATTTATAAAAATTAAAGGAGGGACGCTTATGAAGAACAAGG
>JAAYJR010000241.1 GCA_012522835.1 Bacteroidales bacterium | reverse complement strand
ATATTAACATTTCACATAAGGGTGTAAATTGACATGGGTAGTCCTAATTTATAAACATTCTAAACTGTATCTGTATTAAAGTGTCTTTTAATACTATTTATAAATCTCACCTGATGATGCCAACAGGGTATTATATAGCAGGGAGACACGGGTCATGGGACCGACTCCTCCAGGCACAGGTGTAATATATGAACATTTGTCGGCTACTTCTTCAAACAGAACATCTCCTTTAAGCTTCCAGCCCGATTTGGTTTGATCTGATTTGACGCGGGTAGTTCCTACATCGATAACCACAGCTCCTTCACTTACCATGTCCCCCTTCACAAAACCGGGAACTCCGATAGCAGCAATTAAAATATCAGCAGAGTGACAGAGTTCTTTAATATTTTTTGTCCTGCTGTGTGCAACTGTCACTGTAGCATTAACTGCTTTTTGCGACATTAAAATGCTTAAAGGCCGCCCTACAATATTACTTCTGCCGAGAATAACACAATTCCTGCCTGAGGTTTCAATGTTATACCGCTTAATGAGTTCAACGATACCAAAAGGTGTTGCCGAAACAAAAGAGGGTAAGCCAATTACCATTCTCCCTAAGTTTTCGGGATGAAAACCGTCAACATCTTTTTTAGGATCTATAGATTCAATTACTTTCTGTTCTGAGATATGCCCGGGTAAAGGGAGCTGAACAATAAATCCGTCAATATCATCATCTTCATTTAACTCCTTTACCTTATTGAGTAAAGCATCTTCTTTGACATCATCTTCAAACCTGAACAGTGAAGATTTATATCCAACCTCGGCACAGTCTTTAATTTTATAAGCAACATATGTTTCACTTCCTCCGTCATGCCCTACTAATATGGCAGCCAGATGCGGTGTTTTTTTACTGCTTTTTTTCATAAGCTCCACCTTTGCAGCAATTTCAAGTTTCATTTCAGCTGCAACTTTTTTCCCGTCGATTAAGATCATGAATTAAAGTTTAGTTGTTACTTATTAAAATCTCCCTCCCGGTTGCCTCATATTTCCCATTATCTGAGGTATATTCTTACCGGAGGAAACCATCTTCATCATTTTTCTGGTTTCTGTAAACTGTTTTAACAACCTGTTTACCTCCTGAACATTTGTACCGGAGCCGCCTGCAATCCTTTTCCTGCGACTGCCGTTAATAAGAGCCGGATTTTCACGTTCGTCGGGTGTCATAGAAGAGATGATCGCCTCAATATGTTTAAATGCATCGTCATCAAGGTCTATGTTTTTCATCATTTTACCCATCCCCGGTATCAGTGATACCACATCCTTCAGATTGCCCATTTTTTTGATCTGGTTTATCTGCTTCAGGAAATCATTGAAGTTAAATGTATTTTTGGCCAGTTTCTTTTGAAGTTTACGGGCTTCATCCTCATCAAATTGTTCCTGTGCTTTCTCAACAAGCGTTACAATGTCGCCCATGCCCAAAATACGGTCGGCCATTCTCTCCGGGTAAAAAATGTCTAACGCATCAAGTTTTTCACCTGTCCCGACAAATTTTATGGGTTTTTCAACTATCGCCCTTATAGACAATGCCGCCCCGCCTCTTGTATCACCATCAAGCTTTGTCAGCACAACCCCGTCGAAGTTGAGCACGTCGTTGAACTCTTTTGCTGTGTTAACGGCATCCTGTCCAGTCATGGAGTCGACCACAAACAATATTTCATCGGGATTTACAGCATTTCTTATCGACGAGATCTCTTTCATCATCTGCTCGTCAATTGCCAGGCGGCCGGCAGTATCAATTATAACAACATCATTCCCCTTGTTTTTTGCCTCTTTAATTGCAGATTTTGCAATCTTGACGGGATCCATATTTCCTTCTTCTGTATATACGGATACACCGATCTGCTCCCCTAAAACTTTCAGCTGTTCGATTGCTGCAGGCCTGTATACGTCGCCGGCAACAAGCAGCGGGTGTCTGCCTTTCTTCTTTTTCAGCATATTGGCCAGCTTTCCTGCAAATGTCGTCTTTCCTGAACCCTGCAGGCCGGCCATCAAAATTACTGTCACCTGGCTGCTTAAGTTAATGCCCGACGACTCACCGCCCATCAAAGCAATTAATTCATCCTTGACAATCTTTACAATCATCTGGCCGGGCTTTACCGAAGTTAACACATTCTGGCCTAATGCCTTTTCTTTTACGTCGTCAGTAAATTTCTTTGCAATATTATAGTTAACATCAGCATCAAGCAGCGCCCGCCTGATATCCTTTAATGTCTCGGCAATATTAATTTCTGTGATCTTCCCTTCTCCCTTGAGCAGTTTAAATGAACGCTCCAGCCTGTCAGTCAAATTTTCAAACATATCTCCAAATGGTTTTTGTAACTATTTCACAAAAATAGAAAAAACAAGGGAAAATCTTTTTTATTTAAATCAATTTCACAATAATCAATCTTTTTAAATTTTCAGAATAACAGAATTAAAAATAGTATACTTTTGAGACGTTTTTTATAAAACGATGAAGACAATAATAAGAGCATCTGTCATTGATGATTTGGACTTCCTGGAGCAGCTGGAAAAAAGCAGTTTCCCTGATTTTCAACAAAGCACCAGGAATAAAATTAAATATAGCCTTAAAAGCCCTTTCCAAAAAGTATTGATTGCAGAAATACACGGGAACAACAAAAAGATAGCTGTCGGTTCAGTTACATTGTACCTGTATCCTAAAACTATCAGGATCTTCTCCATAGCCGTTCTTCCGGAATTTCAAAACAGAGGTTTTGGGAAAAGGTTGCTTGAACATGTATTAGGTCTGGCCCTCAATATGAAAACAGAACGGATATCGCTGGAGACAAGAAGGTCGGATCCTAAACTCATCAAATTTTATGAAGACTTCGGTTTCAAAAAAACTAAAGAGCTGAAGAATTATTATGCCAAAAATGAAAACGGTATCCGGATGGTCTTCCCGCTCGCAGGTAAAGGTGAGAAGCAGAGTATTTCAAATATTATTGTGGTAAGGGACCCCAATAACTGGAATCTTCAGATAGAAGGTGTAAAAGTAGTTTCATCACGAAGCTATATTACTGACGGTGAGTTTCAGTCCCTGAAAAATGTCCGCATATTCAACCTGAGTAATTCCTACCAGTATCAAAAAATGGGATATTATGTATCCCTCCTTGCTTCTGCACGTGACCACAGGATAATTCCAAATGTTACCACACTTCGTGATTTCAGCAGTCAGTCGCTTGTGCGTTCTCTTTCCGGATATATTGATGATGACATTCAAAAAACATTTAAATCACTCGATACCAACAAAATCAGTATTTATGTCTATTTCAGTAAGTCGGTAAATCCTAAATACAGGCAAATTGCCCAAAAATTATATCATCTGTTTGAAGCCCCGCTTTTACAAATAGACTTTGTAAAAAACGAAAAATGGCTGATTCAAAAAGTAACACCATTAAGCCTTAAAAAAGTCAATCCCGACCATCTGGAAAAAGTGCAGGAGTTTGCACTTGACTATTTTTCAAAAAAACGGTTCAACAAGCCGAGATTTAAGAATTACAAATATGATCTGGCTATTCTGGTAAATCCTGAGGAAAAGAATCCACCATCCTGTCCCGTCGCATTGCAAAACTTTAAAAAAGCTGCTGAGAAAGAGGGATTTTATACTGAGTTTATTACAAAAGATGAATTTAGCCAGCTTTCAGAATATGATGCCCTCTTTATCAGGGAAACAACAAGCGTAAATAACCATACTTATCATTTCTCAAGGGCAGCATATGCAGAAGGACTTGCAGTTATTGACGATCCCTGGTCTATTTTGAGATGTTCCAATAAAATATTTCAAAATGAACGAATGAAGCAAAACAAGATAAAAACCCCGGCTACCGTTGTGCTGTCAAAAACCAACTATCGCAAATCGAAAAATATTGACCTTACTTTCCCTTTGGTTTTAAAACAGCCCGACAGTGCATTTTCTCTTGGCGTGACAAAAGTAAATACGATCGAAGAGCTGGATGAATCAATTGAAAAACTATTCAGGCTGTCTGACCTGGTAATTGCACAGGAGTTTATGCCGTCCCGGTATGACTGGCGTATCGGTGTGCTTGACCAGAAAGCGCTTTATGCCTGTAAATATTATATGGCAGAAAACCACTGGCAAATATATGACTGGAAAAGCAAAAGCAAGGAAAACTGGGGCAACACGGAGACGGTGACACTTGAAGAAGCGCCGGACGAGGTGGTCAGAACAGCTGTAAAAGCTGCATCTCTTATTGGTGACGGACTGTATGGCGTTGACCTGAAAATGGTGAATGATGAGGTGTATGTTATTGAGATAAATGATAATCCCAATATTGATGCAGGAATTGAAGATTATGTATTGAAGGATGAATTATACAGAAGAATTGTCAGGTCTCTTTTTAACAGAATTGAAATTAACCGGAATATTGCCCAGTTTGTAACAGTATAAACCTACTGGATAATATCCATCTCCTCAAGAAGATAGCCGGCTCCGGCATAATTATCAATCAGAAATAAAGCATACCTTATGTCAAGGACTATATTACGGCACATTCCAGGATCATACATTATATCGCTCATTGTCCCTTCCCAGCACCTGTCAAAGTTCACCCCTGTCAACTCTCCACGGGCATTAAGCACAGGACTGCCTGAATTTCCTCCTGAAGTATGGTTGGATGCAGTGAAACAAACAGGCATTATGCCATTTTCTGAATACCTTCCATACTCTTTTTTCTCATACAACTCTTTCAGGCGTTCAGGGACACTATAATCATATATTTCAGGATCATCCTTTTCTATAACCCCTTTCAGGGTAGTGAAGTGTTTATATCTGATCCCGTCCGATGGCTGATACCCCTCTACCCTGCCATAAGCTATCCGGAGTGTACCGTTTGCATCGGGATATAGTGGTATGCCGCTGTTCATATCCATTATTCCCTTCATGTAGATTTTCATATTCGCTGAAATATCCCGGGTGACAGAATCCAATATGGATGTTATATATACATCTCTGTGAAAACTCAACCGGTTTACCAGTTTGATAACAGGATCATTTGCAAGCTTCAGAAGTTGATTTTTATTTCCGTCATTCAGTAAATTCATTATCCGGTCAGGCTCGTTAAGAACAGACTTTCGAAAAACTTTCCGAATAAGCTTATCATTACCATACTTTCGCATAATATCCTTATAATGATCAGGTAAAAATATCTCATTAAGATTGTTGCCAGGCATAGGAAGCAAAGCCTCAAACAACTTTTCCTCTGTTTTCAGATCATGCTCTTTATAAAAACTGTCCAGGTAGCTTGTAATATTTTGTAATTGGCGCTCTGCAATCTGATCCTGCCCGTTTTCAATGTTTTTGATCAAACTGTTAAGAAGCAGTGCAGGCTGGAAAATGTTAATGCCTCTCAAAAAAATTTCTGAATAATAGTCACCCGCTTTTATGAAATTCTTATAAATAAAGTACAGTGAATCAAAATTGTGAAAAACCTTACTGTACTCCGTTTCCCATGTTCCGTTCTGTATTGACCATTTTTTAAATGCATCCTCAAACTGAAGCTTCCTGTTGACTGCATCCATCCTTTTAAGGCCGGCCATCTCACCCTGCCATTTCTTCCAGGCATTACTTATTGATGCATACTTTGAGGCATACCGGATCCTGATTGATGCATCTGACTCCATAGCTGTCTTTATTATTTCAAGTTTTTTATCCCTTATTTCAATACGGTCAGGATCACGCTGATTCAAAATAATCTCCACCTCATTGGACGGAATATAACTTGAGGTTGTCCCCGGGTTACCATAAACCATGGTAAAATCACCCTCCCTGATCCCTTTAAGGGATATAGATAAAAACTTCCCGGGCTTCAATGGAATATTTTCAGTTGAATAATCAGCCGGCTCATTATCTTT
>JAAYJR010000205.1 GCA_012522835.1 Bacteroidales bacterium | reverse complement strand
TAGGTAATTTCAGGTTTTAGACCGCCAATCCTGAGTTCGAAGGGTACAAGGTAGGGATAAAGATGGGTGCTGACCGTACTGTCTTCAATTGTGGGCGAAGGAGAGTCGCTCCAGCACAAGCCTTTTTTAATCAGTTTTGTACTGCCGGCAGATATTACAACGCCAATGCAGGAAGCAGACGTTGGTGTGACAACAGATACTTCAGTTGTATCTACTTCAGGTAAAACAGGTTTTTCTTTTTTACAACTGATCCCGAGTACAATAAAGAGCATTGATATACTTGCCACGCAGGCTGTAACGCTTTTATTTGCGTCTTTCATTGTCTTTAAACATCAGTTTTTATCTTAATGGCATATTTTTATCCTAGAAGAATAATGAAGATTGCGAATTCACTGGCAATGTCAGAAAATTAAGACAGCTTACAAATAATATCTTTTTCATAAGCAGGAATTATTAAAATGGATTTGACCTCAGTTCAGTTTTATGCAGACAATTTTTTCATTAAACTGAACTTGTTATCAAAATTATGAAATAATCATACCTGAGTCAAGAAAATCCTCTGATATGTTTTTAAAAGTCCTTTAAGATTTACCGTTAAGAAGATACAATTGTTCAGACATTTTGCAGGGTGAATGAACGCTAACTTTCCGGTAAACCATAAAATTCACACAAACAGGCTTAATATTGTTGCAGCGTTTTAACCGGTAAAAACGTATATATAAAAAAGAGCAGGGAATTCAGTATCATGCTGTAATTGAAAAGCCGTCAAGATAAAAAAATATCCGCGTTGTGGAAATTGTCAAAGATCAAGTGTAAATTGGAGTAATCTCAACCTTAACCATACTGCAATTAATTACCAAATGTCCAGTTTATTTTATAATTTACTGGACAATTTTATTACTTTTGCGAAAGCAATTTATTAATGAAAATATCTGAATATATATCATTTACAATCGACAGGCTTCCGAAAGGATATGTTTTCACCTATGCCGACTTTATTACCGAGGTGAACAAAAAAGAAGCCGTTATAAAAGCACTTAACCGGATGGTGGCTTCCGGTAAGATAATGAAACTCGCCAAAGGTAAATATTATAAACCCGAAACCACACCGTTAGGAAACCTGTTGCCCGACCAAAAACAGGTAGTAAAAGACTTGTTGGAAGAAAACGGTAAAATTATCGGTTACCTAACAGGTTACAGCATATACAATCAATTGGGTTTAACCACGCAGGTTAGCAATACCATACAAATAGGGCGAAACCAAATAAGGCCAAGTTTTAAACGCGAACGTTATACCATTTCATTTATCAAACAAAAAAACACCATTACAAAAGAAAATATTCCCTTATTACAAATTCTGGATGCCTTACGGTACATAAAAAAAATACCTGATGCAGGAATAGAATCATCGTGTCGAAGGTTTTTAAGTATCTTAAAAGAATTAACCGAAAACGACAAGAGTTCATTGGTTCGGTTGGCGTTAAAATATCCGCCGGTTACAAGGGCTTTATTAGGAGCTATGTTGGAGCAATTGCAGCAAACCGAAATAACACAACCCTTGCTTAAATCGCTCAATCCTATTACTAAATACAAGCTTTCGGGCATTTCGAAGGTTTTAATTGCCGCCGAAAAATGGAATCTGTTATGAAGCTGCACCACGATATAAAATTATTTTCGGACACATTGAGGGCTGCATCACAGCACGTGGATATTAAATTGGAATTTGTAGAAAAAGATTACTGGATGACATTGGTGTTAAGTCGATTGGCAAAAAATAAATATGTTAATGAATCGGTTTTTAAAGGAGATACATCGCTATCAAAAGGATATAATCTGATAAAGCGATTTTCGGAGGATGTTGATATTGCCATTATAAACGACAAGGGTAAAACAGGTAATGAAATTAAGACCATCATCCGCACTATTGAAAAAGAAATCACATCCGATTTAACCGAAGTGCAAATGGACGGTGTTACCAGCAAAGGTTCACGATTCAGAAAATCTGTTTTTGAATATGTGACCACAGATAAAAGTAATAAGAACAACAAATTGATTGTCGAGATAAATTCATTTGCCAATCCTTTTCCTTTTCAACGGCTTACCATAAAAAGTTTTGTATTTGACTTCTTACAGCAGACAGGAAATGAAAAATACATAGAGCAATACGACCTTCAACCATTTGAGGTAAATGTGTTGAGCAAAGAGCAAACGTTGTTGGAGAAAACAATTTCACTAATCCGGTTTTCATTCGAACAAAAAGCCGTTGAAAATATTTCGAAAAAGATATGGCACTTTTACGATTTATACTTCTTAATGAAAAATCCTGAATGCGCTGAATTTGTTGCATCTGATTCGTTTAAGAAACAATTTGAAACTATCCTGCAACACGACAGGGAAATGTTCGAAGAACCGATAGGATGGCAAACTAAGTTAATTTCAGAATCTCCTTTAGTGGCAGATTTCCCAGCCATCTGGGAACAATTAAAAGAAAAATATCAAACTGAATTATCAGCGTTGGCATATAGGACAATCCCTGCTGAAAATGAAGTGGCTAAATGCTTTGAAGAATTAATAAAGAGAATTGAATGAAGTTCACTGAAGAAAAATTAGAAAAGGCATTTGCCGAATTGTTATTTACCGTTTACAGCGCCTTATGTAGCAGGTGTTGCAGCATTAATATTACCACAAAAAACAGTTTATGCAGCCTTATCGCTGCCACCGCTTTTCGATGTAAGTGGTCCCGGATCAAATGTTCTTAATAGCACAGAACATTATATTGCTGATATTTTACCAATGGATATTTCATCGTATGGTATTTATTATTATGATTGGTCTGTTACCAATAAGCTTCAGTTTGAAAGTTCTCACGTTTACCGAGCGGATGCTTACATTAAGGGTATTTCTCCCGGATTCGGCACTATCAGTTTTTATACGACAAATGGTTGTGGATCATCTGCTTTTAATTATCCGGTAAGAGTGGTATCAGGGCTGCTCAGGGTTTATCCTAACCCGGCAAACAATGTAATTCACACAAACAGGCTTAATAATATTGCAGCGTTTTAACCCGTAAAAACGTATATATAAAAAAGAGCAGGGAAGTCAGGATTCAGTTTATTTAAACCGGCCGTGATGTTTATCCGGATTTTATCTGCTCATATTCATAAGACCGGCTGGTATTTTATATAATATCATAAAGAAAAAATTAAGCCATGGAAAACATCATTTTAAAAACCGCGATTGGCTTCCTGGTCCTGTTAATGATGGGGACAGGATGCGAAAAAGAAAAAGAAAAAGACCCCGGTGAATTTACCGAGAAACAGATCCTCAAATTCTCCGATTTCGGATGTTCAAACATTTTCCTTAAGCCCGCGTATATTCGCAATTATCACAATCATTATGTGGTGACCTCTCAGAAAAGCCTTGAAAAATATACATATACTACAAGTGATTGTATTCTTCAAATTGACTTTTCAAAATACATCGTGATTATAGGAGACATAGGGTTTCCTACAGGTGTTTCACTCTATAATGAAAAGATTGAGGAAAATAACGTGGAGATTGTATAGACGGTAACCTTCTTAACGAATGATGCCACGGTACCTCTAGGAATTCAGTATCATGCTGTAATTGAAAAGCCGTCCGGACAAAAAAATATCCGCGTTGTGGAAATTGTCAAAGATCAGGTGTAAATTGAAGTAACCTTAACCTTATAACCTATGAAAGCTCTATTTTTAATTGGATTTATTTCTATGTCCATAAATTTATTTGGGCAAAATGATTCTTACTACTGGTATAAAGGTGAAAAAGTACCTTTGAAGGAGGCCAGCCATAAAAAATTTATCCTTTTTGAAAAAGAAAATGAGGATCAGGTTATTTCGGACTTTGCCAGAAACTCATGGGAGGTAATTAAAAGCAGTGTGGACAATACAGTTAATACATTATTCCCATATAATGCAAACAGAGAATCCAGGACAAAAAAATGGGCATTTGTAATCAATGAAGCGGGCAAAATTTCAGACTCATTGGCTTTACAGTTTTCCTCAAAAGTACTTTATGCATCGCCGTTTTTTATGACTAAGCAAGGGGAGGAAGTGGGACTGTTTTCCCGATCAATGGAATCTAAAAAATACTGGAAAAGAATATGAAACACTTTATAATGTCTGTTGGAGGAAGCAGAAATATTTATAAGATCCTGCTATTATCAGTAATTGCTTGCGTAATGCAATCATGTGAAGATAATGATATTGACCCTGCCAGTTATGAAAAATATATCTCGATAAGCGCTGATCAATACCCTGCAATATCTCCTGACGGTACACGCGTAGCTTACTATCACAGATGCCTGGAATTCCCTGAACCTGTTGACTATCCGACAGGCTTATATGTAATGGATGTTGATGGGACCAACAGAAATCTTGTAATACGAGGTGACCATTTTAGCCCGGATTGGTCTCCTGACGGACGAAGTCTGGTATTTAGCTCAAATGGAACATTACAAATCATTAACGTTGATGATGATAACATTCGTACTTTTAACGGACTGCCAGGCTTTCCTGAACTCCCGTTACATACACCTGATTGGTCTTCCGACGGCGAAGAGATTATTTTCAGCGCTCCATTAACAACAAATGGCGGAGTATTTAAGGTAACCCCTGATCTCTTATCTGTTAAACGGATCTTACTCCCCGTTACAAATAACGGCATGTATGCCTCGTGGTCACCTGACAGGTCGAAAATAGTATACCAGAAAGGCAATCGCTCATTGGAAAGTGTTGAAATATTTATTATCGATACTGCGATGATTTCTGAGCAGCAACTGACTCATGATAAAAAAGACGACAGAGCTGCCAAATGGTCGCCAAACGGAGAGGTAATAGCTTGGAGCAGTGATGTTAGAATAACGACGATCAATATTAACGGCAATAACAGAAAAACATTGGGTTATGGTCGATATCC
>JAAYJR010000007.1 GCA_012522835.1 Bacteroidales bacterium | reverse complement strand
CCCAGATATATCTGTATTTTAATATTTTTACCGAAATGGCTATTTGAAGTAATAAGGTTCTGTTCGAAGACCTTGAGCATTTCAAGAAACTGTTCAGTTATGATACTATAGCTTACTGCAAATAATATTGGAAGTAATGTACCTATAGATATAAGGACGAATTCCCTCCATCGTTTTTCATGTGATAATATTGAAAGACCTGAAATAAATGCAGGGAATAACAAAAATGTATTTAAATAGAAAAGTGAGGCAACTCCCAGCAAAAAACCGGCATCAAAAGCTGCAGAATAGGGTTTCGGCCTTTCATAAATATCAAAAAGCCGGTAAATTGCTATTCCAATGAAGATTGATGCAAGATATACCGGATGTAAGGAATGCATACCGGTAAAACCACTTATTATTATTATGAAAGTGAGAGCAGGGAAGAAGCTTCTGTGGCGGATAAAGTTATAATGGTTGTTTATTTGCTGTAATAAATAAGCCAGTGTAATAACTACTGCCAGTGCAAAAATGATTTGTAATTTTTCATAAGGATGCAGAAATTTATCAATTGCCTGAAAGAGCAGATTTTCAGATTCACCCCGGTAATAAGGATAAATTGTGGGATTCATCAGCTCCTTCATCCAAAATAGCAGCCCTGCCAGGGTTGGCAGAAGGTAGTTTATTGTCCCTTTGGATTTTGCAAGTTTCAGTAACATTTTAAAGGTCGAAACCTAAATCTTTACGATAGTATTTATTATCGAAATTAATTTTTTCAGAATTTTGGTATGACAATTTAAGAGCTTCCTCCATTCCAACGCCCAGGGAATTTACGGCCAGTACGCGTCCCCCGTTGGTAACAAGCTGATCACCCTTCATTTTGGTACCTGCATGAAAGACTACACTTTCTGATACATTTTCAAGTCCGGTAATGACTTTTCCTTTTTCATAATTCCCGGGATATCCCCCTGAAACCAGCATTACAGTAGCTGAAGTGAGTTTGTCAGTTTCAATATTTTTATCTTTCAGGGTACCGTCAGCAGCTCCTTCGAGCAGATCAACAAAGTCTGATTTAATTCGGGGAAGAATGGCCTCAGCCTCCGGATCACCGAGCCTGACATTATATTCGATCATATATGGATCATTATTTACATTTATAAGTCCGAAAAATATGAATCCCCTGTAATCGATTTTCTCAGCAGAAAGTCCGTTAATAGTCGGCCGGATGATCCTTGCTTCTACTTTTTCTTTAAATTCAGCAGTTACGAAAGGCACAGGTGAAATCGCCCCCATACCACCAGTGTTAAGACCGGTATTTCCTTCTCCGATTCTTTTATAATCTTTTGCTTCAGGTAATAATTTATAATTTTTGCCGTCTGTAATGACAAAAACAGAGACCTCTACACCATTGAGGAACTCTTCAATAACCACCCTGCTGCTGGCTTTCCCGAATTTTCCGCCAAGCATTTCGTGCAGCATTCCTTCAGCCTCTGTAAGTTCATTCAGTATTAATACCCCTTTCCCGGCCGCCAGTCCGTCAGCTTTAAGCACATAAGGGGACTCTAAAGACTTTAGAAATTCGATACCCTGTTTAATATTATCGTTTGTCACAGTAAAATATTTTGCAGTCGGGATATTATGCCTGGACATAAAATTTTTTGCAAAATCTTTACTTCCCTCAAGTTGGGCTGCCAACATTCCCGGTCCTGCGATCTTAACGTCCTGAAGTTCTTTGTCACTTTCAATAAAATCGCGGATTCCTTCTACAAGTGGAATTTCGGGCCCTACGACCATAAGTTCTATATCATGATCTAATATTGCATTTTTAATTTGAGGAAAATCGTTTACCTGAATGTCAAGGTTAATTCCCAGGGAAGCAGTTCCTGCATTTCCCGGTGCAAAACAGAGCTTTTCAGTTTTTTTACTTTGTCTGATCTTCCAGCCCATTGCATGCTCTCTTCCACCAGAGCCTAATACTAAAATGTTCATGTTCGTTTCACGTCAATTAGGGTTATATTTTTCTAAATGTATTTTCAGGCTTGCGCCTATTTTGTCAGCCAACTCTGTATTCTGGTGGTTGCGGGCTGTTCTTTCCATTCTTTGCAGGTAGAACAGGTTTCGCTGGATCTCCTCATTTATACTTTGAGTTTTAAGAAATTTTCTGTCCAGTGCCAGAAAATAGCCCAGTTCATCGTTAAATATGTCCAATGCATCCTCCAAAATTTTATTGCCTTTATCTGTTGCTCCGGCGCTGAAGTAATTATCAGTAAGTTCGAGTGCAAAGTAGTCATATGAGACTAGATTATTAGGCACTAATTCGAAGCATTTATCCACTACCGTAATAGCCGAATCTTTTTTACCTTCCTGTATCAAAGCGGTTGCCAGTCTGCTAAAACTATTTCTTATATTTATCATCATCCGCATATTGTTTTCATCAAGGTATATGTCAGGATCATTCATATTTCCGTACTTAAATTTATTCATCAGGTTGTCGTACATAATATCTGTTTCCACAGTGCCATATGAAAATCTGTCTGCAGAGGTTTCGCCTTTGACCGGTACAAACCTGTAACCAAATCCTTCAACCCTGAAATAGTCCTGAAGGTTCATATATTTATTACGGCCTACGGTGATCGCCCAATAAACAGGACGTTCCCAGTTGTTGGTTGCCAAAAGGTCCAGTATGATCATCTCATCCTTTGGAAGATAATTTTTATCTGAAAGATCAATTGTTATCGAGTCGACTATCTTATCGTAATCTTCAGGTTTGACCACATTATTTTTTATGACAGCTTCTTTATCGATTTTATATGTCAGCACTTTCTTGGGAATATATGCAGCGTTTCCTGCCTGTTGAAGCTTTGTAGCAGGATTATCATCAGTGATAAATTCAACAGCCTCTTTAAGACTTACAGAATTTCTTGTAATCCTGGGATTATCCATCAGGTATACTATATCACGGTTACCCTGTCTGTATTTTTCGGGAGCCATTGATATTGGTATCGGATCCGATTCATAAGCTTTCCGTCTCATTTGATTAATGTACCAGTCGGTTTGCAGATAACTAAGATTACACACCCTTACATCGGTGCGTACTCCCTCAACTTCCTGGTTATACCATAAGGGGAAAGTATCGTTATCTCCGTTCGTAAATATAATTCCGTTAGGCTGGCAAGTTTTAAGGTAATTGGCTCCCAGGTCACGTGCAGTATAACGCCCTGACCTGTCGTGATCGTCCCAGTTTTCGGCCGCCATGATTCCCGGAACCAGGGTCAGGGTAACAATTGCTGTAATTCCTGTTGCAACATTTCCGGGCAAATATTTCTTCAGGGCTTCCACAATTGCCGGCACACCCAGGCCTATCCAGATCGAGAATGCATAGAATGAACCCGCATAAGCATAATCCCTTTCTCTTGGCTGGTGAGGATACTGGTTAAGATAAACAACAATAGCCAGTCCTGTCATAAGAAACAGCAGGAATACCACCCAGAGTCCTTTTTTCCCTTCCGCTCCCTTGTTATACTGGAAGAATATTCCGAGAAGTCCGAGTATCAGGGGAAGGAAATAGTATTTATTTCGTGCTTTATTATTTGCAAACCGTGCAGGGAGATTGTCCTGATCGCCTAATCGCCATTCATCTATAAACTTAACTCCGCTAAGCCAATTACCATGCAGCACTCCGCCATGTCCCTGGATGTCATTTTGCCGTCCTGCAAAATTCCACATAAAATACCGGAAATACATATGCCCGACCTGATATCTGAAGAAAAAGCGGAGGTTTTCAGTGAAAGTTGGCTTGATGATTGTCTCATTCTCACCGCTTTCATTACGGTGACGTATACGTCTTCCGCTGATATGCCCCCATTCCTCATAATCCCGGGCATGGGCAGGTTCCATACTACTCCACATTCTTGGGAAAAACGTTGTGAACTTATCATCATAGTTGGGAGTTACCCGATGGTCAGTTATAACATATTTACCGTTAATCTGAGAGTATATCGGTTTGCCCTCAGTGTATCTCTCAGTCGGATCCAGTGGAGAGTTATAATACTGTCCCCGGATCAGGGGCCTGTTTCCGTATTGTTCCCTGTTAAGGTAGCTAAGCAGGGCAAATACATTGTTAGGACTGTTCTGATCCATTGGCGGCTTCGCGGCAGATCGTATAATGATAAGTGCAAAAGTTGAATAACCAATCAGGATTACTGCAAAACCAAGGATCACAGTGTTCCAAAATATATTGGTTCTTTTTGCCGTGTATCTGATACCGTAAACTATGGCTGCAATAAGAAGTGCAATATAAAAAAGTGCACCCGATTTAAAGGGAAGTCCGAATGAGTTTACAAAAAGGAGTTCAAACCATGATGCGACAGTAACGATTCCCGGAATTATCACCCACATGGTGACCGAAAGTAAAAGAGCCGACACAGCAAGTGCACCTATGAACCCGTTTCTTGAAGGTTTATATTTTTTGAAATAGTATACAAATACAATTGCAGGTATTGCAAGCAGATTAAGGAGGTGGACCCCGATTGACAATCCTATAATGTATGCTATAAATATCAGCCATCTGTTGGCATAAGGTTTGTCAGCAATATTTTCCCATTTTAAAATAGCCCAGAACACTATGGCTGTCAGCATAGATGAGAACGCGTAAACTTCGCCTTCCACAGCAGAAAACCAAAAAGTATCTGAAAATGTATAGGCAAGTGATCCGACTAATCCGGCTGTCATAATAGTAAAAGTAGTTCCGCTTTTTATTTCATCGGCACCTGATACTATCTTTTTTGCAAGGTGAGTTATTGTCCAGAAAAGGAACATTATGGTTACCGCACTTGCAAGCGCTGACATCGCATTAACCATCAATGCGGCATTCTCGCTGTTGGCAAAAATTGTAAAAAATCGTCCGATAATCATAAATACCGGAGCACCGGGTGGATGTCCAATCTCCAGTTTATATGATGTGGTAATGAATTCACCGCAATCCCAAAAGCTGGTGGTCGGTTCAATAGTAAGTAAATAAACAATGACTGAAATAGCGAAGACTATCCAGCCTGTAATTTTGTTTATCAGATTATAATTTTTCATCTTAATTATTTGTTTTAACGGTATAAGATGGAACTCACATGAGTTTTAATACTTCTTCTATATGTTTTTACAGTCATACCCGTTTTACCAGATTTTATTTTTTACAATGTCTATGGCCGAAAGGATATTATTTGCGAAGATAGTTGTTTTGCAATAAACAAAAAGGCCACCGGATGAAATTAAGAAATTTTTAAAAAACTAAATCTAAGAGATATGCGTTTCCTTATATATTTCTGATTAGTTTATTAAGTTTTTCTTTATTTAAAATAGTTACAGTTCTCTTATCAATTATTATTAGTTTCTCTTTTTGCATTTCTGAGAGTACACGTGCGAGTGATGGACGCGTAACCCCAAACAGGTCAGCCAGCTCCTGTTGTGTATTTTTTAATTCGATTGAATGAAAGCGGTCACCTGCTTTTTGTAAAATATAATTAGCAATTTTTTCCCTGATTGTCTTGATGCTTAAAAAATTAAGCTTCCGGGATAGAAACTGTGCCCGTGATGATATTGAATTTAAGAAATTTTTCAGAAGCCGGGTATTCAAATGGAGCAACTTTAAAAAATCATCTATGGGCATAGAGAAAATAGTTACGTCATTCCTGGCAACTACCGTAACCGGGAACCTGTTTTCCGATCCAAACAGAAAGGCTGTTGCCAAAGGCCTTGGAGCTTCAATATCTTCTATTTTTACAGTATTACCCGAATAATCGTGAATTTCACCACTGACACTCCCTTTAAGAATTATATAGAGGTTTTTTACCTGGTCGCCGGCAAGAGCTATTATGTCATGTTTTTTAAATACTTTAATCTGATAATGAACCTGTTCCAGAAGCAAGCTTGCTTCTTTTTCATCAATTCCCTGAAAAACCGGGCATCTTTTTAATGAAATGTAATCTATCATTTATACTATTTGTAACAATTGATACATTTTTTTTAAATTGTTTTGCATAATTTCGCCTGAAAGATAGTGTAATAATTATTAATTTAAAATCAGATAATATTATGAGTATGTTTTGTTTTCAATGTCAGGAAGCAGCCAAAGGAACAGGTTGCACTGTTAAGGGAGTATGCGGAAAAACAAGTGATGTGGCCAATCTTCAGGATACCCTGCTATATGTATTAAAAGGTATTTGCTGGTATAACGATAAGTTACGGGCAAAGGGATTAAATCCAGCAAGAGCTGACAAATTCATATTTGACGGATTATTCAGTACTATTACAAATGCCAATTTCGACAAGGGAAGTTTTGTTGATCGTATAAATGAAGCTTTAAAGCTACGGGATGAGTTGGGTCGGAAATGTGAAGAATCTTCAGTTGAGTTACCTGTTGAGTTACCTGATTTTGCTACATGGAAAGGATCGACTGTTGATGACTTTGAAGCAAAAGGCATGAATGTCGGTGTGTTAAGTACTGAAAATGAAGATATCAGGTCATTAAGGGAGCTTGTAGTTTATGGTTTGAAAGGAATGGCTGCATATGCTGAGCATGCATGGAACCTGGGGTTTAAAAATGATGAGATCTTTGCTTTCATGCAGAGAGCACTTATTGCAGTCACCGAAGATTTAAGTGTGGATGAACTTGTAAAACTCACTCTTGATACCGGTAAGTTCGGAGTTGAGGTTATGGCGTTACTTGATCAGGCTAACACATCTGCCTATGGCAATCCTGAAATTACAAAGGTAAATATTGGTGTCAGAAACAATCCCGGGATACTGATTTCCGGCCACGATATGAAGGATATGGAAGAACTTCTGAAACAGACAGAAGGAACCGGAGTTGATATTTACACTCACAGTGAAATGCTCCCTGCTAATTATTATCCGGCATTTAAAAAGTACAAACACCTTGTTGGCAATTACGGAAATGCATGGTGGAAGCAGAAAGAGGAGTTTGAAACCTTCAACGGGCCTGTCCTTTTTACAACAAACTGTATAGTTCCCCCTTTGAAGAATGCATCTTATACCGACAGGATTTATACAACCGGTGCATCAGGACTGGAAGGTGCAGTGCATATTCCTGACAGAAAAAACGGGGAGATGAAAGATTTCAGTGCAATCATTGAACACGCCAAAAAATGTGCCCCGCCTCAACAAATTGAGAAAGGTGAAATTACAGGTGGATTTGCTCACGCCCAGGTGTTTGCGTTAGCAGATAAAGTTGTTGATGCGGTAAAAACCGGAGCAATTAAAAAATTCTTTGTGATGGCAGGCTGCGACGGGCGCATGAAAAGCCGTGAATACTATACCGAATTTGCTGAAAAACTGCCAGCCGACACTGTAATTTTAACAGCCGGTTGTGCCAAATACCGTTATAATAAGCTGCCACTGGGTGATATAGGTGGTATTCCGAGAGTTTTGGATGCAGGACAGTGTAATGATTCATATTCACTGGCAGTGATTGCCCTTAAACTGAAAGAGATCTTCGAACTGAACGATATTAATGAACTTCCTATTGCATACAATATTGCATGGTATGAACAAAAGGCAGTAATTGTTTTGCTGGCATTGCTCTATCTTGGAGTTAAAAATATTCATCTGGGACCAACACTTCCCGCATTCCTCTCCCCAAACGTCGCAAGCGTTTTGGTAGAAAAATTCGGAATTGCCGGAATTACCGAACCGGAGGCTGATGTGAAAATGTTTATGGGTGAAAGCGCAGCTTGATTTTTTTAATATTAAATAATAAAGAATTTAGTCCCATTTAAAATATTAATTTTGCAGCCGGGCTGACGAAATAGTAAATTTGTGATTAATATGTAAATGCGATTAAATCAATATATTAAAAGTAATAATATGAAAAGAATAGCTGATGTTGTAAAACCGGGTGTCGTAACAGGGCCCGATGTGCAATATATTTTTAAAGTAGCCCAGGAAAACAATTTTGCACTTCCTGCAGTCAATGTTATTGGTTCGTCATCAATCAATTCTGTAATGGAAGCTGCCAAGCTGGCCAATTCACCTGTTATAATACAGTTTTCTAATGGCGGAGCAGCTTTTAATGCCGGTAAAGGGTTAAAGCTTGAAGGCCTCGAATCTGCAGTGATTGGAGCGATTGCAGGTGCAAAGCATATTCACACTCTGGCTGAAGCATACGGAGTGCGGGTTATACTGCATACCGACCATGCTGCTAAAAAACTTTTACCATGGATTGACGGGATGCTTGATGCCGGTGAAGAATATTTTGCTGAGACAGGAAAACCACTATACAGCTCTCATATGCTCGACCTATCTGAAGAGTCTATTGAAGATAATATTGCTATAAGCAAAAAATATCTGGAAAGAATGAGCAAAATAGGTATGACTCTGGAAATTGAACTTGGTGTTACCGGCGGGGAAGAGGATGGTGTTGACAACACCGGAGTCGATAGTTCAAGATTATATACACAGCCCGAAGAAGTTTGTTATGCCTATGAAGAGCTTAGCAAAGTAAGCCCTAACTTTACTATTGCTGCATCTTTTGGAAATGTTCACGGTGTTTATAAACCGGGAAACGTCAAACTACAACCGGTTATATTGAAAAAATCACAGGAATACATCAAGAATAAATTAGGCCTTAAAGAAGATAATCCTGTTTATTTTGTTTTCCACGGTGGATCAGGTTCATCACATGAGGAAATTCGTGAAGCTATTAATTATGGTGTAATTAAGATGAACATTGATACTGATACACAGTGGGCATTTTGGGATGGTGTCCGCAAATATGAGGCTGATAATCATGGTTACCTTCAGGGGCAGATAGGTAATCCGGAGGGAGAAGATAAACCGAACAAGAAGTTTTATGATCCCCGTATGTGGCTTCGCAAAGGTGAAGAATCAATGATTGCAAGACTGCAGCAGGCGTTTGAAGACCTGAATGCAGTGAATACAATTTAGTTAAGAGATAAAATTGAGTATATAAAAAAGGGGCACTGAATTTTCAGGGCCCCTTTTTTATATATCCGGCTGCCATGATTTATCCGTTCGCTCAAGCGAACGGCAATGGATAAGGCATTGAACAATCTGGCTGCCATGATCAGAGCCTTATCCATTGCCGTCGGCTTCAGCCGACGGTTGTTAGAGCTCTTTGATTCTTATGTTTCTGAATTTAAGTTCTGAACCATGTCCGAGAAAACCTATATATCCTTTGGTGCGTTTTAATCCGGGATGATCTCTGCCGTCTTTTGTTCCATTTCTAATGGCCCCGGCAGTGTCTCCGTCGAGGATAACTGTTCCGTTAAGGGTAATAGTGAAATGTGTTCCCTTCACAATCACCTCCTGCTCATTCCATTGTCCGACCGGATTTAAAAATCCTCTTTTTGCGGGAATTACTCCATATACAGAACCATGATATTGATATTCTTTAAGGTTTGCATATACTGGAGCTGTGTTATCCAAAATTTGCAGTTCAATTCCTGAATAGGCTGCATCCCCTGTAAGAGGAGCCCTGATTCCCAGTCCGTTATTAGCACCGGGTGTAAGCTGGAATTCAAAACGGAAAATAAAATCACTGTACTCTTTATCGGTATAGAGATTACCATGGCCTCCCCTGGATGGCCTTACAAGGAGTTCTCCATTTTTTGGTACATAGTCTGTGGTATTACCCTGCCATCCTTCGAGGTTCATTCCGTTAACCAGTGATACGAAACCTTCATTTATCTCTTCCTTAGTCAATCCGTATTCCTTTGTATTTATATCACGAACATAAATATCCCTGAAGGCCAGGTCTGTTCCGTGGGCCTGCAGTTCAATCGGGCCTTTTTCAAAAATCGGAATGCTGCGGTCCCAGTAGTTTTCCATGGTAACATTATCGACTACTAACTCACCGTTAAGGTAGACTGTAACTTTTTCTCCAATCATTGTAATACGGAAAGTATTCCACTCATTAATAGGATTATCAGCCACCTTCAGAGGTTTGCTTTCATGTTTTTGATTGTTATACAGGCCGCCTGAACCCACTTGTGCACCTACTTCAACTCTTGTGGTATCCCAGATCTGGACCTGAGGAGTTCCGCGAAGATAGATACCACTGTCACCCTCCTTCGTAATCCTCCAGTCAACTATCATTTCAAAATCACCGTATTCCTTAATTGTGCAAAGATTTGCACCTTTACCGTTAAACACAATAGAATTGTCCCTGACACTCCATGTCTCCACCATTGCCCTGTTAGCTTCCTCCTGTTTTTTTGCCAGTTCCTCTCTGCTCATTTTTGCACGTGTAATTGGATTACCTACCAGTCCCTGCCAGCCATCAAGGTTTTTCCCATTGAAAATTGAAACAAAGCCTTTCTCTTCCGGCATTTCATCGAGATAATTCTTAATGTTGATTTTATCATAATCACTTTCGTCACCTGTTAAAAGTGAAGCAACCCTGTTCAACATTTTTTCTACTAACCCGCCTGTAAATCCGTTTTCACCATTATCGTCCGGAAGTGCTATTTTCATTATTGCACGCGCAGCAGTCTGCTGAAGGTCCCTGTCGTCAAGATATTGTTCAAGATAAACCAGCGACAGGAATGTTTTCAAGTTTCCTATTGAGGTAATAACCAGTTTTTTGTCATCAGCACTACTTGCATAAGGCATTATTTTTCTGTATTGTAATAATTTTTGGTCATCAGGAAGGTTTGCAGAGCGTACCTGGCGTACAAAACTTTCAAATGCCTGTTTTTGAAATTCTCCGGAATTTGATTTACAAATTTCATAGAGCGATGCAGCAGCAGGATACTCTTTCCAGTTAGTCAAAGCTTCGAAAGCAGATTGTTTTAAAACACCTGAAGAGTTATTGAAATATTCACTGACTGTTTTTAATGCAATATCTCCTCCAATTTCCGGCAGAATAGCAATTATACGTTCTTTGTTTCCGCTATTTTTTAAAGCCCGGAGTATTTGGCCGTTTTCTGTTTTTTCTGCCTGAACTCCTTTTGCAGCAGCCACAACAGCTGCCTGTACCTGACTTATCTCTTTTTCATCATTTACCGAAAGCAGCAGGTTGATAAGTTCATTCAGGTTATCGCCGGAAGAAACTTTTTTAAGTGCGTTGAATGCAGATGCTTTTTCTTCCTGGTTAGCTGAGTTGGTGAGGCGGATGATATCATTAAAATATTCCTCTCCCGCTTTTGATGCAATCAGGTCAATTATGGCAGCCTTGACAGTTCCTGATGCCTGGTTCAAACCGGCAGCTACCGGATTCAGGTGATCACGGTCGAGCAGTTGCATCAGGGCATTTTTTGCTTCGGGCACATCTTTGCCGCTAAGCAGATGGGCAGAAAGGAGTGGAACAGCTTCCCGGCCTTTCAGGTTAACTAGTGCAGGGATTGCTTCCCCGCGAACCTCTGGTGAGGAGGAGTTAAGGCTTTCTGTTATGAATTTTTCTGCAATCGGATCACCTCTTTTACCGAGCATATCAATAATTTCTGCTTTTACTTCAGGGGAGACTGACTG
>JAAYJR010000487.1 GCA_012522835.1 Bacteroidales bacterium | reverse complement strand
GTTTATCTCTTTCTTAAGTTTGTTTAGCTGCAGGCAAACTGCTAATGATATCCTTTACGACAGAAAGTATATGAAGGAAATCAAACAGTCCAGAAAACAGGCAGACATGTTTTTAACAAGTAATTTTATTCCGGGAGGTAATTTTGCCGTTGCAAAAGATGGTAAAATTATCTATTCCGAAGGACTGGGACTGGCATCAAAGGATCTGGAAGTACCTGCAACCCGGGATACCAGATTCAGAATAGGAGAACTTTCCGAACTCTTGACCTCGACTATTTTTTATAAAATGGTGGAAAGCGGCACCCTGCACCCTGATTCTGCAGTACAGCATTACTATCCGGAATTCCCGGAAAAACAATTCAGGTTACCGGTTAAGCATTTGCTATATCACACATCAGGTATCAAGCCTGCGCAGGAAAATGAACAATATATTAACAGTAATACAACTTCTATTCAGAAAGGAATTGATTTTTTCAAAAACGATACCCTTGTGGTTTCTCCGGGTGTATACGAATTCCATACTATATATAATTACAACCTCCTGGGAGCCATAATGGAAAAAGTTTCTAATAAGAAATTCTCTGAAATTCTGAAAGAGTATGTTACTGACACATTATACCTTGAAAATACAGTACCTGACAATCCGTTCAGCACAATTCCGGGACGTTCAAATTTCTTTGACTATAACCTTATGTCTCAAACAGTTAATGCAGTCACCAGAGACTTAAGGTATTGTGCTCCCTCAGTAGGATTACTTTCAAACGCTGAAGATCTCGTGAAATTTGGAAATGCCTTATTGTATTCAGAATTCTTCTCTGAAGATATGAAAAAGAAACTGTTTGAACCCTATCTGCTGAACGGGAAGGTACCCACCCAAATGTCAAATGGATGGTTTGTAATGAATGACAGGTCGGGCAGGACTATATACGGCAAAAGCGGAGGTGTCGCAGGCGGCGGGGCATCATTAATTATTTACCCTGAAGAAAAACTGGTTGTAGCATGCGCAATTAACCTTACTTCATTAACAGAAGAGTACCCTGTCTTTGAAATTGCCGCTAACTTTTTACCTGAAGATAAGGAGGAAACATCAGATAGCAAGAGCAATAATGAAAACGATAAATAAACTGATTAATTTACCTTATAAATGTGAGTTTCCGGAAAAAATTATAATTTAGTTAAATTAATTTTAAAAATATGGAAACTCTTCTTTTATTGGGAGTTTTTCTGGGACTTGCTGGTGGTATACTGGCCACTGCATCTTATTACAAAAAACGTAATGCTAAAAACGTCAGTGTGCAATCTGTTGTTTTGCTGGATAAGATCCGAAATGTTTGCAAACTGATAACTGTTGAAGGTGAGTTTTCTGAAATATTTGCCCACAGGGATGCTAAAAGCATGTTTTTTAACCTTCTGAACATGGAGAAAAAAGCACTTTTAATTGTTAAAGCGAAAGTACTTATCGGCTTTGATCTTGCAAAGATCCATATTGATATGGATAGTGAAAAAAAACAGGTAAGGCTTGCTCATTTCCCCGATCCTGAAATCATGAGCATGGAGACAGACCTTGAGTATTATGATGTTAAGAAGGGTATGATTAATAAATTTTCGGAAAGCGACCTGACTAATATGAATAAAAAATCAAAAGAATTTATTCGGGAAAAAATTGAAAGAAGCTATCTGTTTGATATCGCGAGAAATCAGGCTGCTGAAACAATTTCGGTAATCAGGCACCTGATCGATTCAGTTGGCTGGGAACTTGTAACTTCCGACCATTCTCTGCCCGTCCCGGATAAAGAACAAAAAAAGCTTAATACGGTTGAATAGTCAGGAAAACAAAGTCTCCACGAACTCCTTTTTATTAAAAATCCTGAGATGCTCCATCTTCTCACCAATACCAATATATTTCACCGGGATTTTAAATTGATCTGAGATTCCAATTACAACACCACCCTTTGCTGTCCCGTCAAGTTTGGTTAATGCCATGGCTGTAACCTCAGTTGCCCTGGTGAACTGCTTAGCCTGTTCAAATGCATTCTGTCCTGTAGACCCGTCTAAAATAAGCAGAACTTCATGTGGGGCTCCGGGAACTATCCTCGACATAACCTTTTTTATTTTTGACAGTTCATTCATCAGGTTTAACTTATTGTGCAGACGCCCTGCAGTATCAATAATAACAACATCAGCGTTATTAGATTTTGCAGAAGAGAGAGTGTCATATGCTACTGAAGCAGGATCAGATCCCATCTTTTGTTTAATTAGTGGCACATCGACACGCCCGGCCCATATCTCCAGCTGTTCGATGGCAGCAGCCCTGAATGTATCAGCAGCTCCTAAATAAACAGATTTGCCGGATTGTTTAAAACGATATGCCAGTTTGCCAATAGTAGTGGTTTTACCAACACCATTTACCCCTACTACCATTATAACATAAGGCCTTTCAGCGGAAGGAAGTTCAAAATCTGATTCATTGCCGGGATTATTCTCTTCCAGCAATTCAGAAATCTCTTCTTTTAAAATTATATTTAACTCATTAACTCCCAAATATTTATCCCGTGCTACCCTATTTTCAATTCTTTCAATTATCTTCAGTGTTGTATCAACCCCAACATCCGAACTTATTAAAACCTCTTCCAAATTATCCAGAACACTATCATCTACTTTCGATTTACCGGCAACAGCACGGCCCAATTTTTTAAAAAGGCTTTCTTTTGTTTTTGAAAGGCCTTCATTTAGGTTGTCCTTTTTATTTTTTGTAAAACTTCCGAATAAAGCCATGTGTCATTAATTTGAAGCTGATAAAATTACTAATAATTTTTATATCCTTTCTACGTTTTAATATTGTTTGGAAATAAACAATTTATCCTTCATAAAAAAAGCTTCCATTAATGTAATGAAAGCTTTTTTTATCCTGCTGAGAATATCTCTATTTTGTAAAATAATCTTTCAGATCATCATTGATGATAATTTCTTCTTTGAAAAGATATGCACCTGTTTCGGGAGATTTTATCATCTTTATCACTTTAGAGTGACCTTTACCTGCTCCTTTTTGTAGTGTTGCAACTGATTTCTTTGCCATATTAATTCCTATTTAATTTCTTTATGTACAGTTACCCTTTTTAGTATGGGATTATACTTCTTCATCTCTAATCTGTCAGGTGAATTTTTTCTGTTTTTCGTGGTAATATACCTTGAAGTTCCCGGCACACCACTGTCTTTATGCTCTGTACATTCCAGAATAACCTGAATTCTATTGCCTTTTCCTTTTTTTGCCATTTCTCTATTCCTTTAAAATGATTCGATAAAGCCTTTTTCCTTAGCTTCCTTTAAAGCAGCACCAATGCCTTTTTTATTTATTGTCCGCAATCCTGATGCTGATACTGTCAATTGAACCCAACGGTCCTCTTCCGGAAGGTAAAACCTCTTTTTCAAAAGGTTAATATTGAATTTCCTCTTTACCCTGCGTTTTGAGTGGGAAACATGGTTACCCACCATCGCCTTTTTACCTGTTATCTGACAAACTCGTGACATTTCTTATATTCTTAATGTGCAATTAGTAGCACGTTCTTTTTCGGGTTGCAAAGAAAGTACTTTTTTAAGAAATAATCAAGTGGTTGAATTAATTTTTAAAAAATCAATAAACAATTAAATGTTAATTTATCAATTTTTATAAAACTCTGATTATTTTCGTCCTCAAATAACGATACATAATGGACTATATTTTAATATCACTGGGAATTATTTTCATTATCAGCGGAATATTGGGATGTGTGCTTCCTGTGCTGCCCGGGCCTCCGTTAAGTTATGCCGGCTTGCTGCTGTTGCACTTTACTTCGAAGTACCAATTCTCCGCCAGGTTTTTAATAATCTGGGCAATTATTACGGCAGTGGTGTATGCCCTGGATTATGTCATCCCGGCTATAGGAACAAAAAAATTCGGAGGCAGTAAATGGGGAGTCTGGGGAAGTGTAATAGGTCTTGTACTTGGACTGTTTTTCTTTCCTCCGTTTGGTATCATAATAGGCCCTTTTGCCGGTGCTGTGGTTGGTGAGCTCAGCTCAGGAAAAGACTCATCTGCAGCTCTTAAATCCGGTTTGGGTTCATTTGCAGGATTTATGGCAGGGACGCTGCTGAAACTTATAACATCAGGCCTGATGGCATGGCATTTTGGCAAGGAACTTTTTTTTAGTTAATTTTATACCGGAGAGTTGCCGGAGTGGTCGATCGGGGCAGACTCGAAATCTGCTGTCCTGCCTGGCGGGACCGGGGGTTCGAATCCCTCACTCTCCGCACAGTAATAGTGCACCGAAGATCTCACTG
>JAAYJR010000437.1 GCA_012522835.1 Bacteroidales bacterium | reverse complement strand
GGAGCAAAGGCAAACCATATAGTTAATTATAAAATATTGGAACAGATAGCTACCGGAACAGATTTAGTGATTGATTTTGGCGGCGGACTAAAGTCTGACAGTGATATAGAAACGGCCTTCAGCTGCGGAGCAGCTATGGTAACAGGAGGAAGTATTGCTGTCAGGGAGCCGGAGACATTTTTCAGGTGGCTTGGCAAATATGGAAGTGATAAGATTATATTGGGTGCGGATGCCAGAGATGGTATGATTGCCGTCAACGGCTGGCAGGAAGTAACTGAGTTGCCTGTCGTTGATTTTATTTCAAAGTTTCACCGGGAAGGTATAGGTACAGTAATTTCAACAGATATAAGCCGTGACGGGATGCTGACAGGTCCTTCATATGAATTATACCGTGAGATAATAGAAAAACTTCCGGATGTTAATATAATTGCCAGTGGCGGAATAGCATCGATGGATGATATCATTAAGCTGGCAGAGATGAAGGTCCCCGGCGTAATCACTGGTAAAGCTATCTATGAAGGCAGGATCAGTCTGGATGATATTAAACAATATAACTTGTCCTGATGCTGGCTAAAAGAATTATTCCATGTCTCGATATTCGCGGCGGACAAACCGTTAAGGGTATCAATTTTATCGACATACGTGAAGTGGGTGATCCTGTTGAACTGGGTGCCAGGTATGCCGCCGAGGGTGCAGATGAGCTTGTTTTTCTTGACATTACTGCCACCCATGAAGGGAGAAAAACATTTGCTGACCTTGTTAAGCGGATTGCAAAACATCTGAATATTCCCTTTACCGTGGGAGGAGGTATAAGCGAACTTACCGATGCTGACAGGCTGTTAAGCGCCGGAGCTGATAAAATATCAATTAACTCTTCGGCTGTTTTAAATCCTCAGCTTATAAATGATATTGCCCGAAGCTTCGGGAGTCAGTTTGTAGTGGTTGCAATAGATGCTTCTGGTGATGAGTATGATCACTGGACAGTAACAGTTAACGGAGGAAGGATACGGACAGAGAAAGAATTGTTTTCCTGGGCCCGGGAGGCTGAAGACCGCGGGGCCGGGGAGATTCTTTTTACATCTATGAATCACGATGGTACCAAAAACGGATTTGCAAACAGGCAGCTTGCAAAACTGTCTGAAACCCTTAAGATCCCTGTAATTGCTTCCGGCGGGGCAGGTAACATGAAGCATTTTCTCGACCTGTTCAGATATGGAAAGGCAGATGCCGGACTTGCAGCAAGTATCTTCCATTATAATGAGATATCTATTGCAAAATTGAAGGAATATTTGAAGGAAAACGGGATAATTGTCAGGTAAATTTTTTATTATGAAAGGTAGTACATCTCAACTCAATTTTGAAAAAATGAACGGACTGATCCCCGCTGTTATTCAGGATGTATCAACATTGAAGGTGCTTATGGTTGGGTTTATGAATGAAGAAGCGCTTAGTAAAACTATAGACACAGGGAAGGTCACTTTTTTCAGCCGTACAAAAAACCGGCTGTGGACAAAAGGAGAAGAGTCTGGTAATTTTTTGACGGTTGTTGAATTGCTTGCTGATTGCGATGATGATACAATTCTTGTAAAAGCAGATCCGGCAGGTCCTGTTTGTCACACTGGTGCAGATACCTGCTTTTTTGAGGAGAACAAGGGAAGAGGTATTGGATTCATAACATATCTGCAGGACCTGATTGACAGAAGGAAAAAAGAGATGCCGGAAAATTCGTATACCACATCATTGTTTCAGAAAGGAACAGCAGCAATAGCCCAGAAGGTTGGTGAGGAAGCCGTGGAAACCCTGATAGGTTCACTGACGGGAGATAACGAAAATTTTATATATGAATCGGCTGACCTGCTTTATCACCTTATTGTCCTGCTTTCAGAAAAAGGCTTCAGAATTGAGGATGTTGCAGAAGAACTGAAAAAAAGGCATAAATAGTATTCGAATTTGATTTATAATTTTGCCCTGGCACCAGGTTTAAATGATGCCATTTTTCCCCTGTAATTTTCTTTGGATCTTGTGTAGACAGTAACCGGCACGTTCAGGCTTATCTCATTAATGGGAATTTCAATTTTGGTGATTATGGTTTCTCCCTGCAGAATCTCATCTGATTCTGTTAAATTTTTTAATTGCACTGAATATATTTCTGTCTTGTCCTGCATAACACATAATGAAGGCTCTGAAGAGTGGACAGTAAACACAGGAGAGCCTCCTCTGTTTGTCAGCTGAACAGTCAGCTGCAACTTCTGACCGGATAGCTCACTATCTTTAATTTTTATATCCACTCCTTCAAGTGATTGAAATTTTTCTATAATAAAAAATCCCTTAATTTGTCCGGTTGACATCCGTGTAAGGTTAGGAGGGTTAAGATGTTTTGACTGCACTGCAAAGATTGGATAGCCCTCAGCATACTCTTCGTCGTTCCACAGATCATACTGACAGTAGCGGTAATCTGGTGTTGACAGATGAACAGCAGAGTCGCCCGAATAAAAGATATAATTACTGATAGCCGCATAGTTATTAAAAAAACCAACCTTTCTGCCATCGGCAAGTTTGTTTATTTCCAACGCATGTTCTTCTCTGTTATAAAATGTAATTTTTATTTTGCCAATGTTTGGGATGATATCCATTGCAATATAAATCCTGAAAATAATAAACAGTACAAGTACCGGAAGTGCCAGCCGTTTAAACCAGAGTTTTATTTTTGGATCTCCTGAAATCAACGGGTAGACAATAATCATAAGCATGGGTATAATGGCAGCCGTCCAATGTGCTTCAATCCGGTTTTTAAAGCTTAGCAGGAAGAAGATAATATAAAAACCAACTATATTAAAAACCAGCGCTCTGTCAAACAGATCCCTGATTTGGAATCTGCTGAATTTTAAAAATACCAGTATGCCGGTCAGTGGCCCGGCCATTACCAGCTGGTTGATCAGATTCGGGAAAACATATTTCAATCTGAATGGCTTTGCCCTTTCAACAAAATGATATTTTAAAGTTGGTATCTCATTTTCAATCTGCCATTTAATATGAGGTATCAGAAGGATAAGAGCAATGGCAGCTGTTAAATAAAAGTATTTGTTTCTTAATAACTTAGGATTTGACAGAACTGTTAACCCAATTATAAGAAAAGCATGGTATTTACTGTATATCATAGCAGAAACAGTTATTGCCAGCAGAACGGACAGACCTGCTCCCGGATTAATAATAAATTTTCTGTACAGGATCAGAAACAGCATAGTTAATAACAGCAACGGGATATCCGGAATTGCCATAAATCCGGCAATATGAGTATGGAGAAGTGGAAAGGAAGCAATAAATATTGCAAGAAACCAAAAGTCCTTTTGCTCATTAAGTTCATTAAGTATCAATGCCAGGGTAAAAGTGGAAATAATAATAAATAACAGCCTGACACCTATCTCACCCGGAAGCATCCAGTGCCCCGGAATAATCAGTCCGGCCACTAACGGAGGGTGGTCAAAGTAACCCCATGCCGGATTTTGGGAGTACATCCAGTAATAAGATTCATCAGAATGAAGTCCGGTGAATATTGATTGCAGAAGATTTGCAATAAACCATATTGCAATAATTAAGTAATGCTGCCGGTGAAGGTTTCTCATGCAAATAATAAATTAGTTAAACATTTAAATTTCATTTATCTTTTAAAATAGTGCCAGCCAAAATCAAAATAATCCATTCTTTCAGGTTTCTCCATCCGTTCGCTGAAGCGAATGGCAAAGGATAAAGCATTGACCTGCTAACTGTTGCATCCGGCCTTATTTTTTTACCAGCTGCTTTAGCTGCCGGCTTTCGGCTGGTGCATCAATTTTTTTTTAATTTAGCAACATAGTGAATATTTTCTTTCTCTTTTATTTTTTTTACTTTGGTTTTTAACACACCCGGGAATTTTTCCGGCTGTAACCTTGAAAAAACTTCTGATCCTTTTCTGACCTCATAATTTTCAAGGTTTAAAAATGGCTTTTCCTTTTCACTGAATACCAGAAAATGGTCGGGTTCTTCCGGGAGAGAATAAATAGTATCCATGCTT
>JAAYJR010000431.1 GCA_012522835.1 Bacteroidales bacterium | reverse complement strand
ATCAACTGTATAATGGGCGGGTAGCTCTGATTGCAGGAATCATTTCAGCAATTGGCTATCTGGGTTTCACAAGCTCTCAGATTCTTGCAGGTGCAAAACTTGCTTCAGCAACTTTTCCCGGTATTTCAATGCAGCAAGCCCTTATAATTATGGGAGTTATAGCTGTTATCTATACTTCTGCAGGGGGCATAAAAGCTGTAATTTATACTGATACGTTTCAGTGGCTTTTATTAATGGGCGGACTGGTTTTTGTCGGATTGCCTGTTTGTTATGTCAGTATTGGAGGTTATGAAGCTCTGGTGGGCACACTTGATCCCCGATTTTTTAAACTGACTTCAATATCATGGAATCAATTGGTCAACTGGTCTGTTACTATTGTTCCAATTTGGTTTATAGGCATGACCCTTTATCAGCGAATTTATGCTGCGGGTGACAAAAAAAGGGCACAAAAGGCATGGTTTATTGCCGGGTTGTTTGAGTATCCGCTGATGGCATTTACAGGCGTACTACTGGGCCTGTTTGCAAGGGTTGCATTTGAAAATGGCATCATAGGTACAGAAGGGCCACTGGATCCGGAAATGGGTTTACCGCTGTTACTTAGGACTATACTTCCGGCAGGCCTGACCGGCCTGATCCTATCTGCATATTTTTCTGCTATTATGTCTACAGCAGATAGCTGCCTTATGGCGGCGTCGGGCAATTTAATAACCGATATATTCAAAAAACACAAGTCAGGCAACATATTACTGTTTTCACAGGTGGCAACATTAATTCTGGGAGCTACTGCTTTGTTACTGGCATGGAAAGTTCCCAATGTTCTTGAACTGATGTTGCACTCTTATTCATTTATGGTATCAGGCCTGTTCATTCCAGTTCTTGCCGGTATATTTCTTAAAGAGAGAAGTGCAGGAGGAGCTTTTTGGTCTATGATCGGCGGAGGTACGGCAACCCTGATTCTTATCGTTTCAGGAGTTAAACTTCCTTTTGACCTGAGCGAAAATATTTTCGGTATTTTTCTGGCGTTAGCAATTTATGTAATTTTTCATATAGCCGAAAAAAATCTGATCTCTTCATCTTAAAAAATCATGTCTGAAATTTGACATAAAAGATTATTTTTACAGACTGTTTTTGTAATAATGAGAAATAAGGATTTTATTGCTTATGGTTCTGCACTTGGAGCCGCATTTTTCTGGAGTTTTTCCTTTGTTTGGTTTAAGATCGCATACCTGGCTTATAAACCAATAACAGTTGTTCTGTTCAGGCTTATAATATCTGCTTCCCTTATTATAGTTATTGCATTGGTGATGAAAAGATTGCAAAAACCATCGGGGAAAGATTTTGCCCTGTTTTGTTTAATGGCATTTTTTGAGCCATTCATCTATTTCCTGGGGGAAAGTTACGGATTAATGTACGTGTCTCCTACCACTGCTTCAGTTATTGTTGCAACAATTCCACTGCTATCTCCAATTGCTGCATGGTACTATTTCCGGGAAAAAGTTACACTGAAAAATGCACTCGGATTCATTTTATCATTCATTGGAGTTGCCCTGGTGGTGCTCGACAGCTCATTCAGATTTGATGCTTCCCCGCTGGGAGTCGGACTTGAATTTATTGCTGTTTTTGGAGCTATTGCATATTCAATTGTGCTCAGGAAGGTGGTTTCACGTTACAATACATTGACTATAATTGCTTATCAGAATATGATCGGGATAATTCTCTTCCTGCCAATATGGTTTGTAGTGGATTTTAATGATTTTCTTCTGACTCCGTTTCATCCCCGTGCATTCAGGGCAATAATCTTACTTGCTGTTTTTGCCTCAACCCTGGCATTTGTGTTCTTTACTCAAAGTATACGAAAAATCGGGGTAAACCGGTCAAATACATTTGTAAATCTGATACCTGTTTTTGTAGCTGTTTTGTCATTTGTTATTTTAAATGAAGGTCTTGGTATACAGAAGATTTTGGGAATTTTTATTGTAATTTCAGGCCTGTTCATGGCACAGGCAGGTGTAAGAAAATCACCCAAACAAAACGTAATAGAAGCTCAGACTTTATAGATGGGGAGTATTAAATACAGTACACCCGAAAGACTCGGGATACTTGAACTGTCATATAAAAATTGCATAATTTGTACCGTGGTATCTGAGGTTTTCAGAAAACTGATAAATTATTGAAAAAACATGGCGTTCATCCGGCTTCTGTAGGGTAATATTTCAATATCTTTAGCGTTTTAGTGGATATAATGAAGCGAATGAACCGGAAAATTTACCTCTTAATTCTTTTTTTGCTCTCTGCCTATACCGGATGGTCACAGATTGGAGGAGAATCTACTTACCAGTTTCTCGAACTTACTAATTCAGCCCGCATAGCAGCTCTGGGTGGTACACAGGTTGCAATTTCAGATACCTCAGATCTCAATCTTCCGTTTCATAATCCGGCTTTGTTACATAAAGGCATGCACAATACCCTACTGGTTAATTATATAAATTATTTTATTGATATCAATTATGGTTACGCATCTTATGCCAGATCCTATGAAAATATCGGTAATTTTGCTTTAGGGATGCACTATATCAATTATGGTGATTTCAGGGAAGCCACCGGGGAAGGGGAACTCACAGGACTTACTTTTACTGCTGCGGAGTATGCGCTTAACATGATATATTCCAATGAATATCAACGAATTGGATATGGTGTAAATCTAAAACCCGTATTATCTGTATTCGAAAGTTACCGGTCGTTTGGAATTGCAGCAGACCTTGGTGTATATTACAGCTTTCGGGACAGCCTGACAAGTGTCGGAATGACAGCACGCAATATTGGAGGCCAGATTACAACCTATTATCAGGATGGGAACCGCGAACCTGTGCCATTTGATTTGCAGGCAGGGATAAGCACCCGTCTGAAATATGCCCCGGTTATTTTTTCACTGACCATGCAGCATCTGAATAACTGGAAACTTGCCAGATATCAAGGAGAGAGGGAATTCACGCCGGATGGTATTCATGAACGTGATGAAAATTTTGCTAAACAGGTTATGCGTCATGCAGTGCTCGGCATTGAGATACTGCCCACAGAGAATTTTATTTTGCGGGCAGGTTACAATTATCAGCGCAGACAGGAACTGAAATACGACGATAAGCTTTCAACTGTTGGGTTTTCGATGGGGTTTGGATTAAGACTTAAAAGGTTCAGGCTTGATTTTGCCACCTCCCGTTTTCATCTGGCCGGCTCATCAAACCTCTTTTCCCTGGCCATTAATCTTAATGATATATAATAATAAGGACAAATATATCTGAATTAAAAATTCCGCTATCTTTGTTGAAACCTTAAATAACATGGACAGAAAAAAAATCGTTATTGCCATAGACGGGCACTCATCTTGCGGGAAAAGCACACTGGCTAAATCTTTAGCACGAAATTTAGGTTATACTTATATAGACAGTGGGGCGATGTACAGAGCTGTAACCTTATTTGCCCTCCGTAATGGTTGGATAACCGATGGCCGGCCCGATAAGGACAAGATCATTTCAGCTTTATCAGAAATTAAGATCAATTTTAAATGGGATGGGATAAATGAAAAAAATGTTACTTTCTTAAATGGTGAAGATGTTGAAGAGGAAATAAGACGGTTGGAGGTTTCTCAAAATGTCAGTCCTGTCAGCACTATACCGGAGGTACGACATGAAATGGTTAAGCAGCAGCGGGAAAATGGGAAAAGAAAAGGAATTGTAATGGACGGCAGGGATATAGGGACAGTTGTGTTTCCCGATGCTGAGCTTAAAATTTTTATGACTGCGTCACCGGAGATACGCGCCCGGAGACGTTTTATGGAGTTGACAGAAAAAGGTGATACAGTGGATTTTAAAGAGATATTGCAAAATGTAAATGAGAGAGACACAATTGATTCTGAAAGAAAAACAAGTCCGCTGAAAAAAGCTGATGATGCCATCGAGTTAGATAACAGCTTTCTAACCAGGGAAGAGCAGCTGAGTTGGACGCTGAATAAAGTAAAAGAGATTATTGGATAATAAATTTGTATTGAAGAAATTTAATGATTAAGGTTGAAATCGACAGCTATTCAGGATTTTGTTTTGGTGTAATCAAGGCGATTAAGCATGCTGAAAAGGAGCTGAAAAATAATGTACCCCTATATTGTCTTGGTGATATTGTTCACAACAGTATGGAGGTTGACAGACTCGAAAGGTCCGGACTTAAGACCATTTCAGAAGAGGAGTATTACCGGCTGAAAGACAAAACAGTGCTTGTAAGGGCACACGGCCAGCCACCAGAAACATATGAGTATGCACGGGAAAATAATATTAAGTTGATCGATGCAACTTGTCCGGTTGTTCTGAGCCTGCAAAAAAAAGTGAAAGCTTCTTATAAAAAGATTCTGCCTGATGAGGGACAGATAGTTATTTTTGGCAAGAAGGGGCATGCTGAGGTTGTTGCGCTCAACGGGCAGATTAGTAACAAAGGGATTATCATCGAGAGTGTTGAGGATTTGGATAAAATTGATTATACGAGGCCGGTTTGTCTCTATTCACAAACTACAATGAGGATTGATGAATTTAGGCGAATTGCCCGGCTGATAAAGCAAAATATGAAGCCGGGTGTTAAGGTTGAGATCAGGGATACCATATGCCGTCAGGTTGCCAACAGGGTGCCACGATTAAAGGAGTTCGCTAAAAATTTTGACTTGTTTCTTTTTGTAGCCGGAGCTAAGAGTTCAAATGGCAAATATCTGTTTTCCGTCTGCCGGGAGGTCAATCCCAATGCGCATTATATTTCAGGACCGGCAGATTTAGACCCGCTATGGTTTGAAGGTAAAGCATCGATAGGCATTTCCGGAGCAACCTCAACACCTGAATGGTTGATGAAAGAAGTAGCCTTGCATATTAAAAATACATTCGGTTAACAAGTGATGGCAGCTCGTTATTTTTAGTAAATTCGCTAACTTGAGTAAAGCTTAAAATGATCTCTATGCCCGGGTTATATGTAAATGTAATATTACCATTGTCACTTCAGGAAACTTATACTTACAGGATACCCGGGGAGTTAGAAGGAAAAATTGTTCCCGGACAGAGAGTTGTTGTGCAGTTTGGCAGAAAAAAATTCTTTTCAGCGCTGGTTCTTTCAATTTCTGATTCTCCACCTCCTGATATAGAGATTAAGGATATAATACAGATTCTGGATGATAAACCTTTGTTATTCCCTGATAATTTGAAGTTATGGAAGTGGATGGCACAATATTATTGCTGTACACTTGGAGAAATATTCAGGGCAGCATTTCCTCCCGGCCTGATTCTTGAGAGTAAATCAAAGGTAATATTAACCGGTAATAAAGACGAGTGTATACTTACCGGAGAAGAGTATATGATAACTGATCTGGCGGACGAGGGAATAATTTCACTTGATATGCTTCAGAAAAAACTTGGGAATAAGTTTTCTTATAAAGCTTTGAACTCTCTGTTGGAAAAAGGACTAATCAGGATTGAAGAGAAGATCGCATCGAAATATAAAGCTAAGACCTCAACCTGGCTAAAGTTAAATCCCGAATACGGGAGTGAATTCAGGTTAAATTCCCTGATTGAATCACTCGGGCGTTCAAAAAAGCAGCAGTCACTATTGATCCATTATTGCGAAAAAACAGGTCTTTTCGATAAAGGAAGCAGATGTTGTATAAGTAAAAAGGAGCTATTAGGTGAAACAGGTGTTTCTGCATCAGTCATTAAAGCATTGATAAAGAAAGGCATAATGATTGAATTTCAGAAAGAGGAATCCAGGCTCCTGAGAAATAATGATGAATATCAGGCCGGAATTAATTTATTAAGTGATAATCAGTCAGAGGCCATTAAAGAGATCAGGGAAGGTTTTGATCAAAAAAAGGTAGTCCTTATCCACGGGATTACTGCCAGTGGAAAAACCGAAATATATATTCATCTCATTGACGAGGTTATCAGATCAGGTAAGCAGGTACTTTACCTGTTGCCGGAAATTGTTCTCACAACCCAGATCATACAGCGGCTGAAAAATGTCTTCGGTAATAAGACAGGGGTATACCATTCACGATTTAGCAGTCATGAACGTGTGGAAATCTGGCGGGAAGTTCTGAATTTCAGGAAAGGGGTAAATGAACAATATCAGATTGTATTGGGAACCAGGTCTTCCTTGTTTCTTCCTTTTTCAAAATTGGGATTGATAATTGTAGATGAAGAGCATGAGAATTCTTTTAAGCAATTTGACCCTGCCCCCCGTTATAATGCAAGGGATATGGCAGTTATACTTGGCAGTCAGCATAATGCAAATGTCCTTATGGGGTCAGCGACCCCCTCCTATGAGTCTTACTCTAATGCATTATCCGGTAAGTACAAGCTGGTAAACCTTGTGAAAAGATATTCAAACCTTGAATTGCCGGAGATTATTATTGCAGATGTCAGTAAGGCAATGAAAAAGAAACAGATGAAAGGGGTACTCACACCGGAGCTTTTCCTGTTAATGAAAGAAGCGTTTGAAAATGATCAGCAGGTTATTCTTTTTCAGAACAGAAGGGGGTACTCTCCCTTTATTCAATGTTTTGAATGTGGGTGGATTCCAAAATGTATCAATTGTGATGTTAGTCTTACTTATCATAAATTTGACGAGCGGCTTAAATGCCATTATTGTGGATATAGTATTCCCATGCCGGGTAAATGCCATAAATGTGGTTCTTCTGAAGTTAAAACCAGGGGTACCGGAACAGAGAAAATTGAAGAGGAATTAGCGCTTTTGTTCCCGGAAATAAAAATCGGCCGTATTGATTATGATACTACTAGGACAAAAAATTCCTTTAATGATATAATTGAGGATTTCGGGAAGGGGAGAATCAATCTTTTAATCGGCACCCAGATGGTGACAAAAGGTTTGGATTTTGAACATGTTAGTATAGTCGGGATAATAAATGCCGATAATCTTATTAATTATCCTGATTTCCGTGCCCATGAGAGGGCCTTTCAGCTTATTTCCCAGGTTAGCGGACGTGCGGGGCGTAAACACAGCAGGGGGAAGGTCGTTGTGCAAACATCTCAGCCTGATCACCCGCTGATAAGCTATATCCGGAACCAGGACTTTTATTCGGTATACAATATGCAAATGGAAGAACGGAAATTATTCAGTTACCCTCCCTATTCCCGGCTGATAAAAATAACAGTGAAGCATAAAAAACCGGAGACAGTTAACCGGGCTGCGCGACAACTGGCTGCTTTGCTGAAAAAGAGATTTCCCTTTATTGTTCTGGGGCCCGGTTTTCCCCTTGTTGGCCGGATACAATTATTGTATATAAATGAGATCTGGTTGAAAATTAAACAAGAAAGGTCCGTCCGGCAAGCTAAACAAATTATAATGAAGTCTGTCGCTGATGTTAAAAACAGTCCGGAAAACAGCAACTGTACAATGGTTATCGATGTTGATCCGGCTTAGGTGGCCAATTTTATCAACTGATTAAAAAAATGGGGGGCTTGTTAAGGCTATTTTATTAAATTTGAAGCCTTGAAATTAAATATTTTAAATTAATGTACAGATGGGAAAAATCATATCACTTGCAAACCAGAAAGGCGGGGTAGGGAAGACAACAACTGCCATTAATCTGGCAGCCAGTCTGGCTGTTTTGGAACAGAAGGTATTGGTTATCGATGCAGACCCTCAGGCAAATGCCACATCTGGTTTCGGATTTGATGTAAGGAATGTACAGTCTAGTATTTATGAATGTATTGTTGACGGGATTGAACCCGAAAAAGTCATTTTAAAAACGGAAATTGAAAACCTTGATATAATTCCGTCCCATATTGACCTTGTTGGTGCTGAGATTGAGATGTTAAACCTGCCCAACCGCGAAAAGGTATTAAGAAATACAATTATCCGCCTTAAGGAGAATTACGACTTTATATTAATTGATTGTTCTCCGTCACTGGGATTGATTACTGTAAACGCATTGACTGCTTCTGACTCTGTCATAATTCCTGTTCAATGTGAATATTTTGCCCTTGAAGGATTGGGTAAATTACTGAATACAGTAAAGATTATACAGAACAGACTAAACCCGGCACTTGAGATAGAAGGTTTTCTGCTGACTATGTTTGATTCCCGCCTGAACCTTTCAAATCAGGTATTTGAAGAGGTCAAACGCCATTTTCAGGACATGGTTTTCGAAACTGTTATTCAGCGAAATGTAAAGCTGAGTGAATCACCTAGTTACGGCAAGCCAGTTGTGTTGTATGATGCCAGCTCAAAGGGGGCTATTAATCATATGAACCTTGCGCGGGAAATATTACAGAGAAATAAAATGACTAAGATGACCCTGGATAAAAAAGTAATTATTTAACAAATTTGGTAATGGTGAAAAGAAATGCACTCGGAAGAGGATTAGGGGCATTAATCGATGATGCCGAAAAGATCAAACAGGCCAGGATAAGTGAGGTCAGACTGGATCAGATAGAGGCCAACCCTTTCCAGCCAAGGTCTTCCTTTGATGAGGAGGCTTTGGAAGAACTTGCTGTTTCAATCAGTGAAATAGGATTAATTCAACCTGTTACATTAAGAAAAGCAGGAGAAGACCGTTACCAGATAATTGTTGGTGAAAGGCGATGCAGGGCAGCCCGGAAAGCTGGATTGGATTCTATTCCTGCATACATTCGTGAAGCAAAGGATGACGGTATGCTTGAAATGGCCCTTGTGGAAAACATACAGAGGGAGGACCTTGATCCGATTGAAATAGCCCTGAGCTATCAGCGTCTGCTCGATGAGTGTAATCATACACAGGAGGACCTAAGCAACAGAATGGGGAAAAACCGTTCAACTATAGCCAATTATCTCAGACTTTTAAAACTTCCTGCTATTATCCAGAAATCTTTAAGGGACAAAGAAATTACCATGGGCCATGCCAGAGCTATAATAAATATTCAGGATGAGGATATTCAGGAGATGATTTGCAGGGAGACTATTGATAATGATTACTCTGTCCGTAAAGTTGAAGAGATTGTCCGCAACCTGGCACAGAGCTATCAGGAGAAAGCGGATAAACAGAAAAAAAATGAATTGCCTGAACAGTTCAGGATATACAAAGGCCAGCTTGGTGAGCTGTTTGGAAGGGGAATAAGATTGATGGTTAACGAAAAGGGTAAAGGAAAAATTATTATACCATTCAAATCAGGCCACGACCTGGACAAAATTGTTAAAATTATTGAAAATAAGAAATAATGTATCCAGGTCAATTTTACTATTGAACGAAACTCTTATTTTTAAACAAAAATTAAATATGTGAATTTTAGGGGTTTTTTGACAAATAGTGTATTGCTGATTCTCCTGTTGGTGCCAGTGTTTAACCTTCGTGCCAGGCCACAAGAGCCGGATTCTCTATTAACTGAAGATATTGTTACTGAAGAGGTGCATTCACCCAGAAAGGCTACAATATTTTCTGCAATTTTGCCGGGACTGGGCCAGGCATATAACAAAAAATACTGGAAAATTCCGGTGATATATATCGGCTTCGGCACGATTGGATACTTTATCAGTTGGAATAATGACAAGTATCAGTTTAATAAGACTGCTTACCAGCATCTGGTTGACCAGGATCCTGAAACGAAGCTCTATGAAAAGATTGAAGCGTTAATATATTATGACCTTAATAACCCTACACATTTTGAAAATTTTAAGGACGGACTTATAAAGAGACAGGATTATTATCGCAGGAACAGAGATTTATTATTTATAAGCATGGTGGGATTTTATGGGTTAAACATAGTTGATGCAAGTGTAGATGCACACCTTTTTGATTTTGATATAAGCGAAGATCTCACTATGCACTGGAGTCCCGGGATGGTTAACCTGAACAATGATTATTATTATTGTGTAAATTTTACTTTTAATTTTTAATGTATGCGAAAAAGTTTTTCAGGATTATTAATATCTGCACTTCTGGTTTTTATATTTTCCGGACCGGCTGCACAGGAATTAGAAAATTCAGGTAATGCTGT
>JAAYJR010000184.1 GCA_012522835.1 Bacteroidales bacterium | reverse complement strand
TATTGAAATATTCAATCCTTAATTCATAGCAAAAACTGTGCAAAAGTTTTTAAGGCTCTTAATTTATCGTAAATTTAAGAAATAATAATTCATTTAAACGAATGAAGGTTACTTTATTGGTTGTCGGAAAAACGGATGAACCTTTTATAAAAGAGGGGATAAATTATTATATCAGGAGGTTAAAGCATTATGTTGATTTTAAACTGGAAATAATTCCTGATGTTAAAAAAGGCAGAAAAAGCAGTATAACACAACAAAAGATATCCGAAGGAGCAAAAATAACTGGCCAAAATTTATCCGGTAAAGAGTTGCATCTGTTTGATGAGCAGGGCGATAGTTACTCCTCAAGGGAATTTGCGGAATTCCTGGAGAAAAAAATGTTATCAGGGCCTAAAGAGTTAGTTTTTGTGATCGGCGGTCCATATGGTTTTTCTGAGGAGGTTTATGAGAAAGCAAGTTCAAAAATTTCGCTCTCAAGGATGACTTTTTCGCACCAGTTGGCTCGACTTTTGTGCGTAGAACAAATTTACCGGGCATTTACAATTATTAAAGGCGAACCTTATCATCACGATTAATGTGTTTTTAAAAATTAATAAATATAGTTTCCTGATTTTTGCCATTGTCCTGTTTGCGACAGCGGCGTTTTTTGAAAACGGGCTGCTTAAAAAGCATCCTGAAAAATATTTAATTGAAGAATTCAGGGAGGAGCTCCATAAAAATGAGAGGGAACTTTCAGTTTACCTTGATAGAATTGCCGATTTAGTTACTGCAGAGGATTTTGAAGGAAATATTAAGGACAGCGGGGAGGGTACAAAAAGATCCCGGAAAGAAAAAGGTTTTGGCTTTTTGGTATATGTAAACGGGAATTTGCAGTATTGGTCTGACAGAGTGGTATCTTTTTATGAAAATGAAGACGATATTGTAGTCAGCGAAGGACTGATCAGGTTGCCTAACGGATACTATCTGATTAAAAAACTGGTGAGCGACAGTACACATATCTATGGACTGCACCTGATAAAATATAATTACAGTTATGAGAATAAATACCTTCTGAATTCTTTTAACGAAACTTACGATCTGCCTCATGGGTTCAGGATAATTGAGGGCTCAGAGGATGATTTGTATCCGGTATCCGGCGTAAACGGCAATTACCTGTTTTCTGTAGAGCCGGCCGGTGACTACTTCTGCACCACCAGACAATTGTATTTTCCCGGTTTTTTGTATTTCATAGGATTACTTACCCTTCTTCTTTTTTTCAGGCGCAGCTTTATGGAATCTGAAGCTCCCTTTTTCCTGAAACTTGCTTCTCTTGCTATTGCACTGTTTATAGTCTACTGGCTCCATCTGATCTTTAAGATCCCTAAAGTGTTTTTTCATCTTGATTTTTTCAGTCCTTCTGTTTTTGCACTTAATACCTGGCTGCCGTCACTGGGCGATTTCTTCCTCCTGGCACTGTTCTTCCTCTTTTGGATGTTTAATTTCGGAAAAGACCTGGATGTGGATAAAATGCAGGATGACTCCCTTCTCTCAAGAAAAATATTTTTCAGCCTGCACTTTTTGTTTAACGGGAGTTTATATCTTTTAATCAATTTTTTTATTCGGGAACTTATTTATAATTCCACAATTTCATTTTCACTGAACAGGATTATTGAAATTTCAGCTCAAAGTGTGCTTGGAATTTTTTCCGTCGGCCTTCTTATACTGGCTGTGATATTTTTTACTATCAGGATTATTAACTGTTCGCAAAATGATTTTAACCTGGGAGGACTGGCTGTTATTATCTCGGGAATAGCGCTATTTCTGGCAGTTGTACAATATATATCTGTAAAAAATGTCTATTATGAGGCAATTTTCTTTTTTGTCGGGTCTTCAATCCTGGCTTCACTGTTCAGTAAACGATATCTTCAACAATTTACACTTAGTTACCTCATAATTTTCGTGTCTGCCGCTTCTCTCTATTCACTGGCGGTTTTTTATACAACCACCGCTGATAAACAGCGTGATGAGCAAAAATTGATGGCTGTTACACTGGTGGCTGAACGGGACCCTGCAGCAGAGGTATTCCTGGTTGAAATGCAGGAATTAATTAGTGTAGACCCGGAAATACCCCGTCTCCTGATAGAAGAAGAGGGGCTGATTGACCATATTAGACAGACCTATTTTAGCGGATATTTCAGACAGTATGATGTCAGGTTTTTTGTGTGTACCGGGGCCGACAGCCTGTTTATTGAAATGGATAAAAGAATGGCTCCGTGTATCGACTTTTTTGAGGATATGATTGGTACACAAGGCGAGAGGATTAAGGGGACCAATTTCTATTTTATGGATAATATGAACGGAAGGATCTCTTATACCGGATGGCTCCATTATCCTCTGTCGTCTGAGGCAAGAGGTGTTTCGATCTTTATGGAACTTAACTCTGAACTGCTGTTTGAAGGTATCGGGTTCCCTGAATTATTGATGGATAAGTCTTTGGCTAAACCTGAAAATTATAAAAAATTTGATTATGCCAAATATTATGGTGGTGAACTGACTGATAAGCACGGTGAGTATAATTATAATTTCTATGTCTATTCTTATCCTGCTTCAGCTAATGAGTTTGAATACAGGATATGGGACGGGATGGAACATCTTATATATCATACCCGTCAGGATAACTATGTGATTGTGTCGAGAGAACTGTTTACTTTTACTGATTACCTAATTTCATTTCCATACCTGTTCGTTTTTTATCTGTTGTCTATCCTGCTGTTTATTTTTGCCGGCAGCCGTTCACTTCGCAAAAGATCAGTGAAGTTTGACCTTAAATTCAGAATTCAGGCTGCAATTATCTCTATTGTTTTTGTGTCACTTCTCATGGTGGCTATAGTTACAGTTTGGTATAATGTCAGGGAGTATAAGGAAAAACATCAGAATGACCTGAATGAGAAAATGATATCAATTGCCGGAGAGATTGACATAAGAC
>JAAYJR010000284.1 GCA_012522835.1 Bacteroidales bacterium | reverse complement strand
GTATTATTGTCAATCCCTGAATTTAATAATTTTTGAATTAACTGTTCCCTTCTCATCCTGAAAAAAATAAACACCCTATACTTTAAACCAATCCCTGTGATATCATGGCATTTGCCACCTTAACGAATCCGGCAATATTTGCTCCCTTGACATAGTTGACAAATCCACCGGCTTCACTTCCGTGAGTAACGCACATATCATGGATATCGCGCATAATAGTTTTTAATTTGCCATCAACCTCATCACGTGTCCAGGACAATCTCATACTATTTTGGGTCATTTCAAGCCCTGATACTGCAACACCTCCGGCATTGGCAGCTTTTCCCGGGGCGTATAATATTTTTGCGTCTAAAAATTTATGTTCTGCTTCATATGTTGAAGGCATATTAGCACCCTCGGCAACAACAAAACAGCCATTTTTCAATAATGTACCTGCCTCATCGCTACTTATTTCGTTTTGAGTTGCACAAGGCATTGCGACATCACAACTGATCCCCCAGGGCCGCTGATTTTCGAAATAAGGTACTCCAAACTTATCAGCATACTCATAAATTCTGCCACGGCAAACATTTTTAAGAAGTTTCACATACTCAAGCTTCTCCCTGTCAATTCCATCCTTATCATAAATTGTTCCGTTAGAATCAGAAAGGCTGACCGGTTTACCACCCAGGTCAAGTACCTTTTCGACTGCAAACTGTGCAACATTACCTGAGCCGGAAATAGCCACTGTTTTACCCTTTATGCTGTCCCCTTTTCTGTTAAGCATCTCTTCAGCGAAATAAACGGTTCCATAACCTGTTGATTCAGGTCTGATCAGGGAGCCTCCCCACCCGATACCTTTACCTGTCAACACCCCTGTAAATTCATTACGGAGTCTTTTATACTGCCCGAACATATATCCTATCTCACGTCCTCCGACACCTATATCACCTGCAGGCACATCGGTATACGGACCTATATGCCGTGAAAGTTCAGTCATAAAACTCTGACAAAAATTCATCACCTCATTATCAGATTTATTCTTGGGATCAAAATCAGATCCTCCTTTGGCCCCACCCATTGGTAAAGATGTAAGACTATTCTTAAGAACCTGTTCGAAAGCAAGTAATTTATATACACTAAGATTAACGGAGGGATGGAAACGTAATCCGCCTTTATATGGACCAATGGCGCTATTCATTTCAACTCTGTAGCCCCTGTTAATGTGTATATCTCCTCTGTCGTCAATCCATGGAACACGGAACATGATAATCCTTTCAGGTTCTGTCATCCTTTCAAGAATTTTTAACCTTATATAACGCGGATTCCTGATAAGAAATTCAGAGAGGGTTTCAACTACTTCAAGCACTGCCTGATGAAATTCAGCTTCACCCGGATTTCTTGATTGAACATATTCCATAAAATCTTTAGTGAACAGCTGTGGATCTTTAATATTCATTCTACGTTTGGTTTTTATTTTTGTACAAAAAAATTCAATATCATTCAGAAAATAGTGACGTTAAGTCAAATGAACTGCCCGGAAATTCGGGGAAATGATGCCGTATACAAATGTATAATAAATAAACTGCTGATGCTTAACGGAATAATAATGGCAGTAATAAATAATATTTTCTTAATTTTTTCGCTATATTTCAAGCAAAAATTAAAATACAATGAGATACAAAGGCAGAAGACAGAGCTCCAATATTGAAGACCGCAGACACCTTAGCAGCGGACAAAAAGTTGGCATAAGCGGTGGCATTTTATCCATCGTAATAGTTGTCATTGCAGTTCTTATGGGAGGCGATCCCCAAATGATACTAAACCTTATGCAAGCCAATCAGGGAAGCAGTACTTCAACCTCGGAATACCAACCTTCAGCG
>JAAYJR010000196.1 GCA_012522835.1 Bacteroidales bacterium | reverse complement strand
TAAAATTTCTTGGCACCATATTTAAATATAGTAAATGTGTGCACCAATGTCTCTACATTATTTACAACAGTAGGCATGTCCATGTAGCCCGCCTGAGTCGGGAACGGCGGTTTATTCCTCGGTTCACCGCGCCTGCCCTCCATTGATTCCATAAGAGCTGTTTCCTCACCGCAGATATAGGCGCCACTTCCCATGAAGATCTTAATATTGAAATCGAGATTTATCTCTTTACAATAGTACTGGAATTCCTTAATTGCTTTTTCAAGTTCCTCCTGAAGAAATTTATATTCGCCCCGAAGGTATATAAATCCCTCTTTACTGCCTGTCACATATCCACAAACTGCCATTGCAGTGAGTACCTTATAGGGAACTTTAGATAGAATTTCGCGGTCTTTGAAAGTCCCTGGCTCTCCTTCGTCGGCATTGCAAATAACATATTTTGCAGGAGCTTTTGATTCGGCTGTTAACTTCCATTTGAGGCCTGTTGGAAACCCTGCTCCACCCCGGCCTTTTAATTCAGAACTGATTAATTCATTTATAATCTCTTCAGGTTTCTTTTTGATGGTAGAGGAAAGCACCTGTTCCCATTCATTTTCATTTTTGAAAATAAAATCTACCCTTTTTAACTGATATGAGTATGCCATAGCTTCCTTTTTTATATGTTTTCTTTCATGTAACCTGTTAATATCTCCCTGATTTTTTCCGGGGTAACTTCAGTATATACCTCATCATTGATAAGTATTGCCGGAGCTTTGTGGCACCATCCCAGGCAGTTGGTTTCCAAAAGTGTAAACCTTTTATCAGGAGTAGTTTCCCCCACGTTAATCTTAAGCATGTCCTGAATAGCAAAAAGCAGTTGGTTCTTGCCCTTCATCGAGCAGGTAATGGTTTTACACACCCTGATGATATACTTGCCAGCCGGCTTAGTTTCCAGAAATGAATAGAATGTGGCAGTACCAAAAACTTCAGCTGCCGGAATATCCATTTCCCTGGCAATTTCAACCATTGAGTATTCAGACAGGTATTTCTCACGTTTGACCAGACCCTGTATTACAGGAAGAAGACTTTCCCTGTTCCTCCCATGTTGGTCGGCCAGATCCTTAATTAATGATTGTATGGAATCCATAGATATAATTTAAATATTTTAACGGTAATTAAATAATCGGCCGTAAAAATAAACAGTTGAATTTTAATATCCGAGGATATTAACCTGCAACGGGCCTGTTCTTAAACATGCTTTTTGTATTGTAAATCAGACTAAATATAAATAATGAAAAATTTCTTTTAATATTAAGGATTTAAAAATATTTCTGAAATTCGGGCAACCTTTTTGTACCTTCAAACGTCTATATATATAGCCATACATTAAACAATAATTTTCAGTTAAGCTATGAAAACAATATTTTACTTTTTTTTATTAATTCTCTTATTTCTAATTCCCAACTTCAGTAAAGCACAGTTTTATTCAGTTTCCGGATATATTACAAATTCAGTTACTGAGCGAGGGATAGAGAATGCTTCTGTATTTGAAAATATTTCCGGAACAGGAACTATTTCTAATAATAATGGTTATTACAGGTTGTTGTTAAATCCCGGAAAGACAAAATTGATTATCTCCAGACCTGGTTATGAAACTTTTTCCACAACTTTTGAATTAAAAAAAGATACTGTTATTTCAGCTGATCTTAATTCTGAGCTTTTTTCAGGCAGTAAGATTGTCGTGGAGAATGATGCACCACAAAAGGGTGATAGTGTAAGTACAAAAGTTTCAGTAACGAAAACCGTTAAAAAGTAGATTATTATTTTTTAAAATTTATCGAACTGCCCTGACATTTATCAGGATAAGGAATTTGTAAAATTTCACATAAAGTCGGCAATATATCTATTGCATTATTTTTCTCATTTATTATCTGAGGTTGTAAAACTGATCCGTAAAAAACCAGCGGTATATGCGATTGATCAGTATAGTTAATCTTTTTATATTTATAAGAGGGTTGCCATCCCTCCTTTAAAACATATAAAATATCACCAGAGCGGTTTTTAAAGTATGACTGCAACATAGTAGACAGCAGTCCGAAGGGTGCACTTCCCCGGCCTGTCAGATCTTCTGTAATTGACAATTGAACGCCTTCAAACTGATTAATGAAGTCAGAAGTTTCATTTCTTATATCTTCCAGGCTTATGTTTCTCTTTTTTAGTAATTCATGGTCAAGATAGATCTGTGCATCATCATAATATTCTATCCATTTGTCCTGTCCGTAAGTGATGTTTAGGAAGGAGGTCAATAATGCAATTGCATTTTCCGGCGAAAAATTATCAACCGGAAGTTTAAACTCTTCTTTGAGATAGTCAACAGGATAAGATGCAGATGTATTTGAGGTAAGAAAAAACATCACATTATTTTTTCCAAATTTGTTTTCAATAAATGCTATTAATTCTCCGATATATTTGTCCATGTGCATGTAGGTATCCTGCATCTCTATGGATACCGGCCCGAAAGATCCGTTTTCGTAGTCCATGGATGAAAAGACAAATGTTATAAAGTCTGTTATATCATCTTCACCCACCGGCTCATTTTCCAGAAGACTGATTGCAAAATCTTTTATGATGAGATTCGCGTAGGGAGTTGTTTTCAATGGATTCAGGTTTTCTGCCAAACGGGTATATTGTCCTAATTTATGGGGAAAGGTATTATATTTTCCGAAATATCCTTTTTCAAGAAGATAGTCATCAGTCACGCTTTCCGTATATCCGGTTTCGGGGAGTAGTGTCACCCAGTTGCGGGCGCTGTACATTTCGGGATAGTTTTCATTATTGAAATTTATTACCCATTCCGGAAATGTATTTACAAAAAACGAACTTGAAATCATTTTACCTGATTCGGGGTCTAACCAATAAGCTCCGTCTGCAGAATGCCCGGCCGCGAATATTGCAGTTTCCCTGTTCATGGCTGCACTAAAAACCAAAGCCTTACCCCTGGTGAAAACCTTTAGGTTGTCGGTAATTGTATTTGAAAGCAGCTTTCTGGCTGATGCATTACCCCATTCGGTATCTGCTCCCACTGTAAAGTAATAGTCATCTTCAGTGCAATCTGTTTCGTTACTTCTGAACCTGTCATACCATGTTTTTCCTACTATTCCGTGGACCGAGGGATGAACACCAGTGAACAGGGTTGCTGTTCCTGTTGCATAACTTTGAATATGCTGTGTCATATTAATATTGGTGTGTACTGCTCCCTGAGTATATAATTTTTTGAATCCGTCATTTCCGAATTTATTCCAGTATCTTTGAATATAATCAGGCCGCATATTTTCTACAATCAGCCCTATTACAACTTTTGGTTGTTGTCCGGTACTACCAAAGTATGATGGCTGAGCCAATATATTTGCACTAAAAACTGTTATTATTATAAATGTTGCTGTAATGATCTTCATATTATATTTGATTCAATTCGACCGCCTAAAATAAGAAAGTAATTGGTGATTTCAAAGCAGGAGTTATTGTTCAAAGAGATATCAGGATGAATAAAAAGTATTTATTTTGTAAAAAAAATGATAATGGGAAAAATAACAACGGGTGAACTGGCAGCTCCTGATAAAAAAACTCATTCTGTTTATCGTGTCAATGTGATAACAATGGGATGTTCCAAAAATCTAGTTGATTCGGAAGTTTTGCTTGGACAGTTGAGGAGGGGGAAGTTTGAGGTGTTTCATGACGCAGACGGAAAAGATTTTGATGCCGTAATTATCAATACATGCGGTTTTATCCATGATGCTAAACAGGAATCGATAGACATGATCCTCAATTATGCAGATGCCAAAACACGCGGGGAAACAGGTAAGCTTTATGTTATGGGTTGTCTGTCTGAAAGGTACAGGAAAGAGTTAGAGGAAGAGATACCGGAAGTAGACAGGTACTTTGGTAAATTTGATATTAAGGACTTAACCACTGAACTGAAAACTGTCTTTTATCCTGAATACATTCACGAAAGAGTGATCACCACACCATCTCACTATGCATATCTGAAAATTTCTGAAGGATGTAATCGTTCCTGTGCATTTTGTGCTATTCCTCAGATGACCGGACGGTACAAATCGGTTCCTCTTGAAAATATAGTTAAAGAGGCCGGATATCTTTCACGAAATGGTGTGCGCGAACTTTTACTGATTGCCCAGGATCTTACCAATTATGGTATAGATATTTATGGTAAAAATCAATTAACAGAACTGGTTGATATTATTTCGGGGATTGAAGATGTAGAATGGATCAGGCTTCATTATTTATACCCTTCCGGAATTCCTGAGGGCCTGGCTGATCTTATCAGGGATAATCCCAGGGTCTGCCGGTACTTAGACATTCCACTGCAGCACATTTCAGATCCGGTGCTTCAGAGGATGTCCCGAAAGGTTACACGTAAAGAGACTGAAACATTAATAAGGCAGTTACGGGACAAAATACCCGGTGTTGCTTTAAGAACGACAATGATGACAGGATTTCCGGGAGAGACTGATAGTGATTTTGAGGAGTTAAAACAATTTGTCGTTGAATCAAAATTTGAACGGCTGGGCGTTTTTACCTATTCACATGAAGAGGGCACATTTGCTGCCAAAAGGCTGAACGATGATGTGCCTGATGAGATTAAGCAGGCACGGGCCGATGAGCTGATTGAGATCCAGCGAAATATATCCCTGGAAATAAACCGGCAGAGAGTAGGGGAGACATATAAGGTTATAATAGACCGGCAGGAGGGTGATCATTTTGTTGGCCGGACCGAATTTGACTCACCTGAAGTTGACGGGGAGGTATATGTTTCAGCTGACAGAGAATTATATGCCGGTCAATTTTACCAGGTAAAGATCACGGGTGCAGATGAATATGACCTGTGGGGGAATGTCCTTTTTTAAGCTGGGCGTTAAAATTTTATAAAATTTGAATTCCTGCTGTGGTCAGGGTTTCTTTCTCATCTCCTTTCCAAAAAGATAAATAACAGACATTTGTTGTTGCTGGTCAAGGTCATTCCAATCCAGATAGTGAAATGACAGATTGAACCTTCCCCTGACTCTGGGATGATTAATGAAGTACCAGATGAGATCTGTACGCCAGTAATTTTTGGCTCTGTAAAATCTGTCACCATACGCAAAACGGTGACTGCCTCCTGTATGTAATGTTGTTTTTATGCCGTAATTTTTTAATTTACCTTCTGCCTCTGCATAAAGACTGTTTTGATTGATAAAACCATCAGTTACAGCTCGTTCCCGGAACATTGAGCCAAGTACTCCTGCTTTCAGGCTTCCTGTAAACCGGCTGTTGTACGAGGTCCTGATACCTGCCTGTAACAAATATCCAAAATAGTCTTTGATCTGGTCACCTGGAATATGAACAGCTGCCCCTGCATCATGGAAGAGGAGAAGATAGTTTTGTAAGAATAAATTATTACGAAATATTTCACCGGAAAAGCCTGCCATGAAGTTTTCCCGCTTTATATCAGTCTGCCGGCTCACCCAGTCAACAAATCCGGCTTGATGGCCCCATGGCCAGGCAATCCTTCCATATAGCCCTTCAATATTTGGCCGGTAATAGAGGAGCGTGTCAGTCAGCATCACCAGCGGAAAATTAATGGTATTACGCCTCGGGAAAGCCCCGAATTTGAATTGTTTTATTTTATCACTATACTGGTAGTAAAGGGTAAGTTTAGGTTTGTGATAATCAATATCACTGCCAAATTCCAGCAGGTGGTTCAATCCTGTCCTTATCTTATGGTTGTCAATTTCTAATCCAATTTCAAAAGCTCCCCTGCTGCCTAATATAGTCTGAGACATTGCTTGTCCGCTGAAAAATTCCCTGTTGTCACCAATGCCCTCAAAGTTAATCAGATAGTCAAAATTTTGTGCCTCGCTCAAAATCGGAAATAAAGAAAATATTACTATAAGTAATTTTACAGTTCTCATCTTAATAAACAATTTAGCACGAAAGTAAGAAATTGATCAACCCGGAGGAAAAAAAATTGAAAAAAGTCGTCTGTTACACAATTTTCAGAAGGTATAAACAAAAGAGATCCCTTTATTTTTTCCAAATTGAAAGGGGAGAATATCCAATTTTCTGATATGTTTATTATCCCATTTGTACTGGTGTGTAAGATAGACCAGTTCAGTTGATAAAATTCCAATCCCTGCTCCTGCCAGAACATCAGACATCCAGTGTGCATTTTTTGCCAGCCTCATAACTCCCACGGCAGTTGCACAGGAGTATGCACCTATGCTGTACCAGTAGCTGATATCTCCTAATTCCCTGTGCATGAAGTGGGCCACAGTAAAGGCTTTAGATGTATGTCCCGAAGGAAAAGAGTTCTTTTCACCATTGGGTCTTTCTGTATCAGTCCAGTTTTTCAGCCGGTCAGTTATCAGTCCGTTGAGCAACATACTTTTTGCAGCAAGAGCTGTGCGGTTTCCAAAATTGTTCTTGCCATTGATACCGAATAAGTTTAGTGCATATACTGTAACCAGGGGAGCATATTGTGCATAATCATCAATTTGTCCGTTATATTGTAAATTATCCTGCATGAAGTCACGAACTGCAGATTTGGTTCCGTCCATAAAATGAATGATTGTTCCTGAAGAAATCAACACCGCCGGGGCAATATAAGGTTTAAGTACTGCTTTTTTTGCAACAGGTTCCGTAATAGTGTCCGGTGCTGCAATGTTTCCGTTTACGGAGCAGCAGAAGAAAATAACAAAAGAATTCAATAAGAATAATTTTCTCATTTTAAAGTATCTTGGACTAATTGCTCTTTAATATTTTTTCTCTATAAATTAAACAATTTTAATCTGATAACAGGATTAAATTTCAAAGGAACTCTTACAAAAAAATGATTTTCAGCAATTTTTTACCGGTGGCATTTTAGAGTTTAAGGGGTAAAATTCCTTTAGTGAAAAAAAGCTATTTATTATTTAACTAAGTTATGTTGAAATTTATGTCATATTAAAACAAAAGCCTGTCACGTATCCGGACAGGCTTTTGTTAAAAATTATTTATAACTGACTATTTGCCAGGTCTCAGTTTACGTACTGCTGCACCTGCCTGCCACAGTTCTGAATCCCTCATCTCCTTTAATTCGGCGTTCAGGCTCTTTTTATAGTCCGGACTGCTTGTAGAATCAAGTACCCTTTTTGTTTCTGTTCCTGACTTCACGCTTTCGTACAGGTTATTGAATACAGGCAGGGTAGCTTCCCTGAATTTATGTCTCCAGTCGAGTGCTCCCCTTTGTGCAGTTGCGCTACAGTTGGCATACATCCAGTCCATACCTTTTTGGTCAACAAGGCGAATAAGGCTTTGTGTAAGCTCTTCCACAGTTTCATTAAAGGCCTCTGAAGGGCTATGCCCGTTTTTACGCAATACTTCGTACTGTGCTTCAATAATTCCTGCCAGCGCTCCCATAAGTACCCCTCTTTCGCCAGTAAGGTCTGAAAACACTTCATTTTCAAAGGTAGTCGGGAAAAGGTACCCTGAACCTATAGCTATTCCCAATGCTATTGTACGCTCTTCTGCCTTTCCGGTGTAATCCTGGAATACAGCATAGCTTGAATTGATCCCGTTTCCGGCCAGGAAATTGGTACGTACGCTGGCTCCTGAACCTTTGGGAGCAACTAAAATGACATCTATATTATCAGGTGGTATAACACCTGTCTGCTCTTTATATGTAATTGAAAAACCGTGTGAAAAGTAGAGTGCATCACCTTCGTTAAGGCACTCTTTTAATTTGGGCCACAGTATACGCTGGGCGGCATCTGATACAAGGTATTGAATAATAGTACCTTTTTTTGCAGCCTCTTCGACCGGGAAGAGAGTTTCGCCGGGGATAAACCCGTCACGGATCGCTTTGTCCCAGTCTTCTTTAAATTCAGGTGCCTGGCCTATGATCACATCAAAACCATTATCTTTCAGGTTAAGCGCCTGAGCAGGACCCTGCACACCGTAACCAATTATCGCTATTTTTTCATCCTTAAGCACTTCCCGTGCTTTTTCCATTGGAAATTCTTCGCGAAGGACGCCCTTTTCGTTAACTCCGCCAAAGTCAATTTGTGCCATAATCTATTATTATTTTAAATTGAAATTTAAAAGTTAAAAATTTATGCAAAATTATCATTTTTATTAAGTTTCCATTACATATTGAAAGCCAAATAAAAAACAAAAGAGATCAATCTATGCTGTCAAGCATTGCATCCCTCTCTTTCAGAAATTCGGACAGCCTTTCTATAGGGTCTCTGGTGAGGGCAACCCGGCCTGACCTGATAAATTGAAGCACCTTCGATTTATTTAATTCTTCGAAAAGGGCTTGTGTTTCCTCTTTATGCCCGGTTTTTTCAATAATAGTATATTCCCTCGTAATTTCAAGAATCCGTGCTCCTGCATTACGGACCACTGTTTCAATAGTATTATTTTCGTAAAGCGCTTCTGTAGGTACTTTATAGAGTGCCACCTCCTGATAAATCACTTCATCGTTCGTATGATAGAATGCCTTTAGTACGTCGATCTGTTTTTCAATCTATCCGGCGACTTTTTCAATTAACTCGGCAGTAGTATATACAACTATAGTAAATTTAAAAATACCGGGAAGCGCAGATTCCGATACTGTAAGGCTTTCAATATTTATTTTTCTTCTGGTAAAAACGATAGTGATCCGTGTCAATAAACCGATATGATTTTCGGAGTAAACTGTTATTATATATTCTTGTTTCATTTTTGATAATATTTTTTTATTGCGAACAACAATTTTTTTAGGGTTCCAGCATTATGTCTGATACTGATGCACCTGCAGGTACCATAGGGAATACATTATCCTCTTTTTCGATAGTAACTTCAAGCACATAGGGGCCATCATGATCAATCATTTTTTGAATACTTGCTTCCAGATGGTCCCTGTTTTCCACACTGCTCCCGTCAATGCCGAATCCTTTGGCAATTGTAATAAAATCGGGGTTTTGCAATTCTGTAAATGAGTATCTTTTCTCAAAAAACAGTTGTTGCCATTGTCTTACCATACCCAGGAAGTGGTTATTGAGGACGATGATTTTTATTGGCAATTTGTTCTGGGCAATCGTTCCCAGCTCCTGGATCGTCATTTGAAATCCTCCGTCACCAATACATGTAACAACTTTACGGTCGGGTGCCCCTATTTGTGCCCCCATACTGGCAGGCAGGCCAAATCCCATAGTTCCAAGTCCGCCTGAAGTAACAAAACTTCTGGGATGTTTAAATTTGAAATATCTGGATGCTATCATCTGATGTTGGCCCACATCAGTAACAAGGATAGCTTCGTGATTTGTTTTTTCGCTGGCTATGCGTACAACCTCTCCCATAGTAAGTCCTGGTTTTTTGGGGTAAAGGTCTTTGTT
>JAAYJR010000570.1 GCA_012522835.1 Bacteroidales bacterium | reverse complement strand
GTACAACGTGTTGCCCTTCTTCTGGATACCTGATGAGAGCATCGACCTGCGCGTCCGGCGCGACCATGTGAACTATGACCTCTGGGAGAGGCAGGGCTTCCTGATGACCACCGAAGGGAACGTGGTGCATTATGGTTTCATCGAACGCTTCATCGATGAACTCGGCATAAAGTACAACATCCGGGAGATCGCTGTTGACCGCTGGGGCGCTGTCCAGATGACGCAGAACCTTGAAGCGCAAGGCTTTACCGTCGTGCCCTTCGGCCAAGGCTTTAAGGACATGAGTCCTCCGACAAAGGAACTGATGAAGCTTACCCTGGAACAGAAAGTGGCGCATGGCGGTCATCCGATCCTGCGCTGGATGATGGACAACATCTTCATCCGCACGGACCCGGCGGGGAATATCAAGGCAGACAAAGAGAAATCTACAGAGAAAATCGACGGCGCTGTGGCGACAATCATGGCGCTGGATCGGGCGATCCGGTGTGGAATTGGCACAAACACCTCAGTATATGATGCTCGAGGACTCATTGTGCTTTAGTCAGGAATGGATCAAGAAATAAAAAATTAGTTGAAGTATTACTCTACAGGGTTTACATTCTGTCGAAGTAGATGTAAAATCAGGCCAAAATACTAATAAGGAATGTGTATGTTTTTAGAGAGAGTAGCCCTATATGAGCAACTAGAGGAGTCTAGGCAGTCGAAAGTACTGGTCTACGCAACAAGTGACAAGCGTGGAATGGAGACGCAAATCGCTGAAGACACAACAGAGTATTTTATTGAACACCTTGATAAAATTGGGGTGGTCAAGAAAATTACTTTAGTTCTACATACAAGTGGTGGTAGCACTCTCGCAGCATGGAACATTGTCAACTTGATAAGGCAGTTTTGTGATGATTTTGAGATTATTGTGCCTGTAAAGGCACGAAGTGCAGGAACACTTATGTGCCTTGCAGCAAATAGAATTGTAATGACCAAACAAGCAACTTTGGGACCTATTGACCCTAGTGTAAACACTCCTCTAAATCCACATATCGAAGGGGCAGGACCCCTTGCACGAATGCCCGTAAGTGTTGAGGCAATAAAGGGCTTTTTGGAACTAGCAAAGAAGGAACTAAACATTAGAGACGATAAGGCACTAGCGAGTGTGTTTTTGTCATTGTCAGAGAAGGTTCATCCACTCGCATTAGGTGAGGTTTACCGCGCAATTAGCCAAATCCAAATGTTAGCAGAAAAGCTATTAAGAAACCAAATATCTGATGAAGATAAAATAAAGAGGATTGTTGCTTTTTTGTGCAGCGAATCTGGTAGCCACGATTATACGATCAATCGAAGGGAAGCCAGAAACTCTCTGGGACTAAATATTGAGACACCTGACTATGCATTATATGAATGTATTCGCAGTATCTATCAGGATATCAAGACCGAACTCGATTTAGGAATGGCTTTTGATCCTAACAGCATGCTTGCCAAGAACAGCAATACTAATTACTGTATCAGACGCGGTTTGGTAGAAAGCCTTGCTGGAAAAACAGACGCTTTTATAACTCAAGGTACACTTACTCGAATTGTTGTTCCGAACAATCCACACCAGTCCGTGATTAATGATCAAAGAACATTCGAAGGGTGGAAGCATTATGAATAACCC
>JAAYJR010000267.1 GCA_012522835.1 Bacteroidales bacterium | reverse complement strand
GCAAAAAATTTCCAGTAAATTTTTTCATAGCAACTTGCTTTTAATTGAACTTAATTGATTGATTGATTTTAATTTATTTAATCTCTTCATCATTTATTTCAGACATAAATGTCTTTTCAAATTTAGTTAATAATACAAACGTATAAAATTTCTCAGCAATGTACAAAAGAAATGCTGAATAAAATTCTTTCTTTTCGCCTTTGTTATCAACAGGACTGTCTTAATAAACACAGCCTTCTTTTAATATTGTAACAGGGCTTGTAACAAACAAACAAAGCACACTTATTTTTGCAATTTTAATTCTATTTTTTCAATTTATTACAATAAAAGCCCCATTTTTTTGTTAAAAAACAATATTATTATCATCACCGGCTCAAAAAGGCTGCAAATTTAAAAAATTATGAAGAACACCAACACTCCTGGTATAATTTTTCTCAGTTATGAAATATACCCTCAAAAGGCAGGATACCCTACCTTAAAGAGAGTAAAAATTTTTCCCAGGCTTATGATAATCATACTTTTAATGATGCTTTTTGCGATAAATTCATGCAAAACATGTAAATGTCCTGCATATTCAGAAGCTGTATATCCCGACTCTTTAAATTTATATTAAGGTTCCCTGATTTTATTCAGGAAAATGATATCTCTGTTTGAAACTGTGAAATAATAATATTTAATTTGTATTTATGTAAGATTCAGGAATTAAACCTGGAAAATTTTAATAAATTATTCATCAAAATAAATTCTCTTCTATGTCAAAAATTAAAATTGGGATTAACGGATTCGGGCGCATAGGAAGGTTGGTCTTCCGTGTAGCCGCAGCAAATGACAACGTTGAAGTTGTTGGTATAAACGACCTTATCGATGTGGACTACATCGCTTATATGCTTAAATATGACTCTACCCACGGCCGTTTTAAAGGTGAAGTGTCGGTTGAGGATGGAATGCTTGTAGTTAATGGTAAAAAGATCAGAGTTACTTCTGAACCTAACCCTGCAGACCTTAAGTGGAGTGAAGTGGGTGCAGAATATGTAGTGGAATCAACCGGACTGTTCCTTACAAAGGAAAAAGCACAGGGCCACCTTGATGCAGGTGCAAAAAAAGTGGTAATGTCGGCTCCTTCAAAAGATGATACACCGATGTTTGTAATGGGTGTAAACCAAACCTCTTATAAAAATGATATGAATTTCGTATCAAATGCATCATGTACCACTAACTGCCTGGCCCCTGTTGCTAAAGTGCTTCACGATAATTTCGGAATTCTGGAAGGATTGATGACTACCGTTCATGCCACAACAGCTACCCAGAAAACTGTAGATGGCCCGTCTAAAAAAGACTGGCGCGGAGGACGCGGGGCAGGACAAAATATTATACCCTCTTCAACCGGCGCTGCTAAAGCTGTAGGTAAAGTTATTCCCGAACTTAACGGTAAACTGACAGGTATGGCATTGCGTATTCCCACCCCTAACGTATCAGTTGTTGACCTGACTGTACGTCTGGAGAAAGGCGCTTCATACCAGGATATTTGCGCTGCAATGAAAAAAGCATCTGAAGGTGAATTAAAAGGAATTCTTGGGTATACAGAAGAAGCTGTGGTTTCTAATGATTTCCTCGGAGACTCACGTACCTCAATTTTCGATGCAGGTGCAGGTATCGGACTGAACAATAATTTTGTTAAAGTGGTTTCATGGTACGATAACGAATGGGGATATTCTGTAAAAATTGTTGAGCTGATTGAGTATATGGATTCAGTAAAATAAATTTACATTATATATAATATAGAGTTCTGAAAAAATAAAGCTGTCCTTTTTAAGACAGCTTTATTTTTTTACTTATTGAATACTTTGTTATAATAGTGATATTTTGTTATCAAAATGTAAATTACTGTTTACAAATAGGTTAATAG
>JAAYJR010000446.1 GCA_012522835.1 Bacteroidales bacterium | reverse complement strand
CCGAAAACACCAATACCCATTGGAACATCACTCCAGTAAACATCCTTAACATGAACATGAAAGATACGGTCTGCAAATTCGTAGATAAACCTTACATAGTCAACATGCTGATATCCGAAATGGCTGGGATCATAATTAAATCCGAATGCAGGATGATAATTTAATGCTTTAAGTGCCAAATGAGCTGAATGAATATCGAAGGCAATCTCAGTAGGATGCACTTCCAGTGCAAATTTCACACCTATTTTTTGAAATTCATTGAGTATAGGGATCCACCTTTCTGCAAATTCCTGATATCCTCTTTCTATCATTCCCTGAGGTATCGGTGGGAACGAATAAAGGAGGTGCCATATCGGGCTTCCCGTGAAACCGGCCACTGTATCCAGGCCCAGCATTTTTGCTGCTTTTGCTGTTTTTATTACCTCTTCGGCGGCACGTTTGCGAACCCCTTCGGGATCGCCGTCACCCCAGATATAATCCGGCAATACACCTTTGTGACGTTCGTCGATGGGGTCACAAACACACTGTCCGACGAGATGGGTAGAAATAGTGAACAATTTCAGGTGGTATTTTTGGAGTAGTGCTTTTCTTGAATCACAATATGACTGGTCGGCTTTATCAATTTCCATGTGGTTGCCCCAGGTGCAAAGTTCTAGTCCGTCGTAGCCAAAGTGACTGGCTTTCTGGCAGACAGTTTCAACAGGCAGGTCAGCCCATTGTCCCGTAAAAAGAGTTACTGGTCTTGGCATAATATTAATTTATTTGAGATAAGGTAATCCTTATCATATAGTTTAAAGATTATTCACCGAATTTAATCCATTTTACTGAGTCGTTATATCCTGCCTTCACGACAGTATCAATAAATTGCATACCCCTTATACCATCTTCAATTCCGGGGAAATCAAGCATTTCAGCAGAAGGCTCCCTGCCGTCCATTTTAGCCATTACTGTTGCAGCAAAATTGCGGTAGATATTTGCAAAAGCCTCCAGGTAACCTTCAGGGTGACCCCCCGGAGTACGGGTATTATGGCTCGCAATAGCACTGTTCATACTGGTGCCGACACGCAAGATCCGGACAGGTTGATCAGAACTTTTAAGAATCAGGGTATTAGGTTCATGCTGGAACCATTCCAAGCCTCCTTTTTCACCGTATACTCTTATTTTAATTGCATTTTCTTCTCCTGCAGCAACCTGTGTTGCCATTAAAACTCCTGTGGCCCCGTTTTCAAAACGCAGAAGTGCTGCACCGTCGTCGTCAAGCAAACGATCAGGCACATAAGTTTTAAGTTCTGCACATAGTTCTGTGACTTTCAAACCGGTGACATATTCTGCCAGATGGTGGGCATGAGTGCCGATGTCGCCCATGCAACCTGCTTTACCAGAACGCTTTGGGTCAGTTCGCCACGATGCCTGCACATTTCCCTGATCTTCAACCTTTGCAGATAGCCATCCCTGCGGATATTCAACATAAACCTTCCTGATCTTTCCAAGCTCTCCTTCGGAAATAATTTGTCTGGCATGTTTTACTGCAGGATAACCGGAATATGTATGGGTCAAAGCGAGTGTCAGTCCTGTTTCAATAATTTTTTCTTTGAGCCTGAGTGCTTCGTCAAGAGAAAATGTTATTGGTTTGTCAATAACTACATGGAACCCTTTATCCAGAGCCATCATAGCCGGTTCAAAATGAACAAAATTTGGAGTTACCACTGATACGAAGTCCATGCGCTCACCCACATTCAACAAAGCCTCCTTTTCAAACATCTCCTGGTAGGTTTTATATACACGGTTGTCAGGAAGGTAATATAGTTGTCCCGATGATTTGGAAATTTCGGGGTTTACACTAAAACAGCCGCATACCAGTTCAATCTGGTTGTCCATTAGTGCGGCCAGGCGGTGAATTGCACCTATGAACGCATCGGATCCCCCGCCTACCATGCCCATTCTTAGTTTTCTCTTCATAATGCAAGTTGATTTATTGACTTTAAATTTAAGAACTCTTTTGTTAGCAGACAAAACATTTCATGAAAAGAACTGATAAATTATATAGTATTTTTCAGTTACAATTCATTAATTTAGTCCAATAATAAAAAGAATAATATCAATACATATAAATCATGAAAAGAAGGAATTTTATAAAAAGTGCCGCTGCCGGTGGTCTTGCAGTAACAGGATTAGGCAGGTATGTAAATGCAACTGCTTCAAATGCAGCCACTTCCAATGCATCAAAGTTTAAATTGAAATATGCACCCCATTTAGGTATGTTTCCTGAACTTGCCGGGTAGGATCCTGTTGACAATATCAGGTTTATTGCAGATCAGGGTTTCAGGGCCATCTTTGATAACGGACTGATGAACAGAGCACCTGAATTGCAGGAAAAAATTGCCAATGAAGCAGCCCGCCTGGGGCTGGATATAGGGCCATTTGTCTTATACGCTGATTTTGAGGTTAAATCGTTTGTTTTTCAGGATCCTGAAATTAAGGATATGCTGAAAAAGAAGATGCAGGAAGGTGTAGAGGTTCAAAAGCGTACCGGAGTAAATTCTGCCTTAGTGGTTCCTGGGCATTTTGATGAGAAACTTCACTGGGATTATCAAACTTCTAACGTTATCGAAAATATGCGGATGTGCTGTGATGTTGTCGGTAAAACAGGACTGGAACTGGTAATGGAACCTCTTAATGCACACACAAACCACCCGGGGCTGTTTCTGACAAGGATGCCTCAGGCAAAGATGATCTGCGTTGCTGTTAATCATCCAAGCTGCAAAATTGTGGATGATATGTATCATCAGCAGATTTCTGAAGGTAATATAATACCTAATATTGATATGTGCTGGGATTATATTGGCGCATTTCATATTGGGGATAATCCGGGAAGGAAAGAACCTACAACAGGTGAAATAAATTACAAGAATATTTTTAAACATATATACAATAAAGGATATAAGGGTGTGCTGTGCTGTGAACATGGGAAAAGTATCCCGGGTAAAGAGGGCGAACTGGCCTTTATAAATGCTTACAGGGAAGTCGATTCGTTTGAAGTTTGATAAGGCGATGGATTGTTTAGTGAATAATTGATCTGCAATAAATAAAGGAGTTAAATATAATACATACATTTTGAAAAAAAAGAAAAATGTGATACTGGTGCCTGTCGACTTTCAGGAACCTTCTGTTAAGGCAGTTCATTATGGCTGTAAAATGGCAGAAAAATTCAATTCCGATCTTGCATTATTATATGTGATAGATACACCAGGGATTCTGGCTCAGTTTTTTTCATCGGGTGAAGACCTGGTAAGAGTAACCGATAAAGCCAAAGAAAAGCTCTTTGAATTAGTTGAATCACTTAAAATAAAGGGTGTAACTATTGAAATTTCAACAAGAGTTGACAGAGGGAAACCATACCAAAAGATACTTGAAGTTGCAAAAGAGATAAGGGCATTCATGATTATATTGGGTGAGAATCATCAATGTGGAAACGCAGATGATGATTTAGGCACAACTGTTTATCATGTTACTCTCAAATCAAAGGTCCCCGTGCTCACCCTCAAGGGAGACACCAGCATTTTAAAGGAAAGGATTGTTGTGCCACTTGACCTTACAAAGAAGACAGATGACCAGTTGGCGTGTACACTCTTTTATGGCCTTACTCAGAGTGCAAAAATATTTCTTGTATCCTCATTAGTGGGAGGAATTGAGAAGAAAGAGAGTCGCATTTACACCAAATTAAAGGATGCCAGGAAATTTCTTAAAAAGAATGGATTGGATTGTGAAATGAAACTTTTCGACCGCTCTGATACACCTCCGTTTATGAGGGTGCTTGAATATGCAGAAGAGGTTGATGCCGGAATGATTCTGATAATGACCCATCAGGAAGGTTATACTTACGATAATTATATTGGTGCTTTTGCACATCATATATTGAACTTGTCGAAGATAAGTGTCTTAACTCTGACCTCCTTATCGGACAATATGGACTTTGAACCATTTTTCAGGGCTATTGTCGATCCGATAGGGGTTTTTCAGAATAAAAGCAAATAAGATTTATTTTTCCCTGATCAACAGTGTCAGGTCCATCGGGAATCGGCCCGATTCTTTACCGTACACCGACAACCCCCCTCTGTTTGGTGATGTTTCATCAACTAGCAGGCGTATTATAATTTTACCGGTTTCGATAGCTGATTTTTCAGCTATTTCGTCGAGGGTTGCTTTTACGAGGAATCCATAAGAACCTGCTTCGTCAAGTTTCCATGGTATGCTTTGATCACTGTTTCCCCATTCCCGGCCTGGTTTTTGGTTCATCCATGACAGAATGCCACGATGGTCTGCCGGATCATCAGTAAGCTCGGCTTCTGCTATCAGGTGGTCGTTTGCAGTGATTTTAACCAGGGAGCGATGCAGATGGGTATCGGTCTGCGGATAACTGTTTTCACCATACCCCGGATCGGTCCCTTTTTTTGATACAATAGTCATTCCAATTCCTTCAGCATCACCTTCATCAAGGTATTTCGACTGAGGGAAACGTGATGCCAGCTCAGCCCTGAATTCAATAGATTCCACTTTATCGGCTGATATATTTTCTGGGAGTTCAAAATGATATTCAAAATAACCGGAACCCATTCCCCAAACCTTATTGCCGTTCTGAGAGGTATGTTTTTTTATACTCCAGGATGCATCAGAATAGTTATCCGGACTAATGGTAACCAGGTGATCTTTGATACCCGGATTGCCATCTACTTTGAATGGGACAAAGTTTCTGTGGAGTATGCTTCCGTTTTCATCTTCGAGCATGACTGCAAAGATCATAACTGATGTCTTTTCAGGTGCAGTAATTTCCACCGGTGCCAACTCCTTATAAGTGTAAGGTTCGGGCTTTGTCACTACAGACCCTGAGCCGTGTTCAAACTTTTCACCGGTATAATCCCATCCGTATAGTGAATACCTTATTGTAATAATTTCAGGAATATCTCCGGTAACCGCACTGATTCCAACCGGCATCATAAATTTGGCGCCACCTTTGTATGTTTGAAAAAAATCTTTTCCTGCAACTATGTAAAGGTCAGAATGAAGATCTTTCATGGTCATGCCGGGACAGAGTTCATCAAGACCAAATATTTTTTTAGTGCGGTCGAACCGGTAATAGCCATTCCATTCATTAATAACATCGTGAAATTCAGTGAATAAGAAACCTGCAATTTCAGGACGCTTTCTGAATTCATTAATCATAATATGGTACTCCCAGGTTATGTCTATGTCTCCGGTACTTCCGCTGTATCCCCATACTGCACCACACTCAGAGTTAAACATTGGCTGATCACCCTGGACATTACCGCCCGTAAAATTATATTCAGACCCCGGATAGGTATTTTCGATGACCATATCAAGAAAACCTGACCAGTTCCTGGCAGGAGAATATCTGTGCCATGTATTAATATCAGTAATAACATGATCCCGATTGCAGGGAGAGTTATCTTCTACAAGCCTGACAGGGTCATATTCTTTTGTTTTGAAGTACCATTTTTTTACCCACTCTTGTGTTTCGGGAAGGTAACTCCGTTTGCCGGTGACAGAATCGCGGGTAAATAAACCCCATGTTTCATTGAATAGTACCCATGAGAATATGGAAGGATGGTTGTAATCACGTTCAATCTGCTTTTCTGCAATATATTCCCAATTGGCCTTTGCAATGCTGTCCGGCTCACCCCAATAGTTTGGAATATCTGACTGGATAAGTAACCCGAGCTTATCGGCCCAATATAATTTTCTTGGTACCTCTGATTTAATGTGAATGCGTAATCCGTTTAATCCCAAGTCTTTAGCCCTTAAAATCTCCTCTTTAATAAATTTATCTGAGGGAAAAGTATAAAAACCTTCGGGATGATAACTCTGGTCAAGGGAGAGTTTTAGGTAAACGGGTTTATTATTCAGCGCTACATATTTGAAGTTTTTACCGGGAATTTTAATTGCGGAGATTTTCCTCATTCCAAAATATGTAAATACCTCATCTTTAGTGTGATCATCTGATAAGGATATGTTCATTTCATAAAGGAAGGGATTTTCCGGTTCCCACAGTTTCATCTTTTTTACCGGGACGTTAAAATCAAATGAAGCCTGGTTGGCAGGGATTGTATATTGATAATTGATGTCATTATTTTTACCTTTCATGTTGAAGGTTAACGGAAGGGTAGATTGATGTGCCAGCCTGACCTCCACCTTTACATTTTCGTTATCGATATCCGGGGTGAATTTGACATTGGAGAAATAGTTCTCCGGTCTGGCTTCCAGATAAACAGTTTGCCATATCCCTTTTGCATTTCCATAATACTGCTTTCCCGAGGGCCTGTTCTCCGCTTCTTCGTCCTCAACCCTAACAACGAGCTTGTTATCACCTTCTTTTAGCATTTTGGAAATATTGAAACTGAAAGGGACATAACCGCCTGAATGACTACCTGCTTCCATCCCGTTTATCCATACCTGAGTATTGAAATCACTGGCACAAAATACCAGCCAGGTATCCAATCCCTGCCATTTTTGCGGATCTTTTATTTTAAAAGTCCTGAAGTACCATCCTGTATGAATATCCGGTAACTGAACTTCGCTTAGTGGTGATGCCCATGAAAAAGGTACTAATATTTGTTGTGCAAATGATTCAGGACTGTTTTGCCAGCTCTCAGTTAATCCTGTATTCAGTGAATCAGGTTGAAAATGCCAGTATCCGTTCAGATTTTGCCAGAGTGAACGTTCAAAATCAGGCCGGGGATGCTCCGGGAGGGGCATTTTGTCCCGGATTTTATTACACGAAATCAGTAAAATAATTGCACCAATCAGTAAAAGTCTGCATTTCAT
>JAAYJR010000104.1 GCA_012522835.1 Bacteroidales bacterium | reverse complement strand
ACAGTTTATTCCCGGCAACGGTATTAAATTGTTTAACTATCAATCCTACCATACTGGAATTGAAATGGGTAACATTACAGCTCCGGTAGATTGTGAAATATCACTATCAATCGTACCATACTGGAATTGAAATGACGGATGATGTTATTAAGTACTACCCTTTCTTAGGACCACTCCCGGTCAACTCTTAATTGATTTTTAATAATTACAATAATAATGATAATGATGTATTCTTGTGTTAAAAACCGGAAATAACTCGAAGTGAAACGAAGAGTTATTCTGGTTATTAACACTTTTTTCTTTTTTGCTACTTTTTTCTTTTGTTAATAATTCCATTTTTTGTTGATTCTATGCTACTAATCTGTACAAATCTACCGGAATCCTGTGGCCAATGCCCTGATGGTGTAACTCGTTATTGTAATAATTGATATGCTCCATTATTCCCTTATACAATTCAAGTCCGTCAGATGCCGGATGAAGATAAACATAGTCATATTTTAATGACCTCCAAAACCTTTCTATAAATATGTTGTCAATAGCCCGGCCCTTGCCATCCATGCTTATTTTAACATCATTTTTCTTTAGATATTCGATCCATTGTTCGCAAGTAAACTGGCTCCCCTGGTCTGAGTTTATTGTCTCAGGCTTACCATGGTCTTTAATAGCCTGTTTAAGAACCGATAGTGAAGCTTCAGCCTCCAGTGTGTTCGATAGTCCCCAGCCTACGATATAACGGCTGTAAACGTCAATAATGGCAGTTAAATACATAAAGCCGTTCTTCATAGGTATGTACGTTATGTCGATGGCCCAAACCTGGTTGGGACGGTTAATATCCAAGCCTTTCAGCAAATATGGATGAATATACTTTTTCAACCCCAATTTGCTCAGGTTCTTCTTTGGATATATTGCCATTAGTCCCATAAGGCGAAGAAGTCTCCTGACCCTCTTTTGGTTCACCACAAAGCCCATGGCTAACAGCATATCCCGCACACGAAGAACACCTTCTGTGGGGTGATTTATGTAATGCTCATCCATAATGCGCATAATTCTCAGGTTTTCTTCCTTTTCCTTAACCGGTTTGTAATAAAGCCCACTCCTGGAAATTTCTAAAAGGTCACACTGTTGTCGTATACTGATCTTATAACCTGCATTGACAATCATTTTCCGTTCTTTCCCAGACCGGCAATTAAGTAGGCTTTCTCTAAAAAATCCCGCTCCATCTCCAACTTTCCAATTTTCGAATAGAGCTTGTCAACATCGACCGAAGTGCCTTTATTGTTGTCTCCATTCTCGAAAACCTTAGCCGAGTTCTTTATAAACTCCTGCTTCCACTTACTGATTATATTCGGATGAATACCATATCGTGCCGACAACTCTGCCAACGTCTCTCTTTCCATAAGAGCTGCTATGGCTACTTGCGCTTTAAAAGACGCACTAAATTTTCTTCTGCTTTTTTTCATAACACTGGTAAATTTAACTTTTTATTTTCAACTTAACCAGTGGTTCTAATTTTGGGGAGTATTATATTTAAATGATAACCAATT
>JAAYJR010000484.1 GCA_012522835.1 Bacteroidales bacterium | reverse complement strand
GCTTTATACAGTCCATGATGAACCCTTTATAAAAGATAAATTTTTTTCTGAAAATTTCTCCAGGCCGCCTCCTTTAAAATGATCCAGATCCTGAATCCTGATTAACATTGAGAACCTTATCTTTTATTCCATAATTTTTCAAAATATTACATGAAACGAGCATGATTTTAGAATCACACGTGCATATGATTAAAACATATGCAACTTTCATATGATATCTTTGAAAATATTTAATTTTAAACGAATGAAATGAACATGAAAATTTTATTTAATAAATTTTCACAAATAAGAATGATGAAAATTTTTGCAGTTGTTTTTACGGCATTACTGCTTATACAGCTACATTTATTCGCAGATAATTTTGATTCTGACACACTTAAAAATTACAAGCTTGATGAAATAATCATCAAATCGCCAAAATATAACCGGAATATTTTTGATATACCTGCTGCTGCCACTATGATTCCTGAAAGGGTCCTGGAAAACAACCGGATTGAAAACCTGACAGATATTTCCAATATTATCCCCAACTTTTTTATGCCTGACTATGGATCCAAATTAACCTCTCCCGTCTATATAAGGGGTGTGGGCAACCGGATAAATACTCCTTCAGTGGGATTATATGTTGATGAGATACCCTATTTCGAAAAAGCTGCCTTCAATTTTGACTTTTACGACATCGAAAGAGTAGAAGTATTGAGAGGCCCGCAAGGCACACTTTACGGGAGGAATGCCATGGGCGGCCTGATAAATGTGATTACAAACCGGCCGGGAAGAGATAAATCAACCAATATCTCAGTTGATTACGGTAATTTTAACCAAATACGGTCCAATATAACCCATAATCAGCCTGTCAGCAATTCACTTGCACTCATGGCGAGCATAAATCAAAGGCATAATGACGGGTTTTATGAAAACCAGTTCACCCGGACAGATATTGACAGGATTAATAGTTACTCAGGCAGGATTAAGGCATTTTATACTCCTTCGGAAAATTTTGATGCTCTGGCAAATATACAATATGAAGACAGCCGCCAGGGCGGATACCCATATGCACTCTTTAATGATGAAACAATGGAAGCCGGTAGTATCAGCTATGACAAGGAAAGTATATATAACAGAAAGCTATTGTCAGCCGGATTAAACCTGAATTATAAAACCGGAGAATTCTCATTAAGGGCTGTAAGCAGTTTACAAAAGCTTGATGACGAGCAGGAGATAGACCAGGACTTCACTCCCCAGTCGCTTTTTTTCGTAACACAGGACCAGCAACTTCAAATGTTGGCGCAGGAGTTAATCGCTGAATCAACAACCGGGGGAGTCTATAATTGGCTTGTCGGAGCTTTTGGTTTTAAACAGATACTGGACAAGTCAGTTGGTTTGGAGTACGGGCCTGACGGATTGGTAAAATACAAACTACCATACTCAGAATACTACTATATAAAAACTTACGATAACATCAATACCGGTATTGCATTTTTCCACCAGTCAACAATCAACCTGGGCAATTTTTCACTGTCGGCCGGAATCCGGGCAGACCTGGAAAAAGCAACACTTGACTATAATCATGATAAGTTTCCTGACGGTAACAGAAATAATGCTGAGATGGTAAAAAGCGATACTCTGTTTTTCGAGATCCTGCCAAAAGTAGCGCTCAAATACAACATAAGCGAATACCTTGTACCGTACATAACAGTATCAAAAGGTTATAATCCGGGTGGTTTTAATGCAACCTTTGAACGTGTAGAAGACCGTTCATTCGATTCCGAATATTCATGGAACTACGAGGCAGGGCTGAAAGCAAAGTGGCTACAACAAAGAGTCTATGCCAATATTGCTTTTTTCTACATCGACTGGACCAATCAGCAGATATACCAGACAGTACCCAGCGGCACAGGATCGATGCTGACAAATGCAGGCAAATCTGAAAGCAAGGGCATTGAACTTGAATTGACGGCCCTCCCCGCAAGGAACCTGGAAACATGGATGGCTTTTGGATATAATGAAGCAAAATTTATTGAATATGTCAAGAACGAAAATGAAGATTACAGCGGTAATTATCTGCCTTATGTCCCGTCATTTTCATTCAATGCGGGTGGTAACTACCTGGTAGAAATAAAATCTGGCTGGCTGGACAGGATAAAATTAAATCTGACATACAATGGATTTGGCAAACACTTCTGGCACGAATCAAATGAAGCATTTCAGAAATATTACGGATTATTGAACCACAGGATAAGTTTTGAAAAGAATAATACTACTCTCTCCTTCTGGGGCAAGAACATCCTTAATACAGATTATAATTCATTTTACTTTCAGGCACTGGGTAATTCCTATGCACAGATTGGCAAACCTGCAACTATGGGCTTGAACCTTAAAATATTATTTTAGCATTGATGAAGACTAAAGAGACAAACAAGTACTTTACACTTCTGAGTCTTTACCTGGCGCAGTCTATACCCATGAGTTTTTTCTCAACTGTGGTGCCTGTGATAATGCGAATGGAAAACTATTCCCTGGAGTCGATAGGATACCTTCAACTGGTAAAACTTCCATGGATAATAAAATTTTTATGGGCCCCGCTGGTCGACAGGACAAGTCAGAATGCCCGTCAGTACCGACGATGGATATTTATTTCAGAATCCTTCTATGCAATTATCATCTTTGCAACTGGTTTTTTTAACCTTGAAACCAGTTTCACTACAATAATTATACTTATGATAATTGCATTCCTTGCATCAGCCACACACGATATCGCGACTGATGCATTTGCAATCCTTATTCTTAAGGAAAAAGAGAGAAGTCTTGGTAATAGTATGCAGTCGGCCGGTAACTTTATGGGAACCCTTGTTGGCAGCGGGATATTACTTGTAATATATCACTACTGGGGCTGGAAATACTTACTTTTTCTACTGGCTGCTTTTGTAGTAGTTGTTTTAATACCTGTATCTCTATATCCTGCGAAGAAGCAAAAAGCACCGGTAAAATCACGTAAAAATATATCTCCTCTTGAATTTATTCATTTCTTCAGACAGAAAAAGATCATTGGCCACCTTTTACTGTTGTTCCTTTTCTATTCAGGCCTGATTGGAATTCTTACGATGATTAAACCCTACATGGTCGACCTGGGTTATGATGTTAAAGAGATAGGGTTTATCTCCGGAATTTTTGGTACTGCCTGCGGCACCATAATGACCATTCCTGCAGGTATGCTGATACGTAAGATAGGTCTGACTAAAGCAGTGTGGGTATTCCCTGCCCTGAACTTGCTGACAGCAGTGTTCTTTTATAGCCTAACCTTTACCAATCATCCGTTATACTTAATCTATATTGGTATTGCCATGCTTTGGAGTTCCTATGCTATGTCATCGGTATTTGTCTACACCCTTGCAATGAAAATAGTGAGAAACGGACGGGAGGGTACGGATTTTACGATCCAGATTGTTATTACACATATCAGCAGCCTCTTTATTGCAGTGATGAGCGGAAAAGTGGCAGACGCCATTGCTTACAGAGGCCTTTTCTTTATAGAAATTATTCTGGCTCTTATGTTATTAATTCTTATACCTTTATTTTTTAAAAACAACTTCTACAACAAAAATGGAAATTCCTGACAGCCTGATAACCAAATATAACCTGCCTGTTCCGAGATATACCAGCTATCCTCCGGCAAACTATTTTCACAGTAACTTCACAGCTGATGATTATAAAGAGGCTATTATAAATTCAAACGGAGAATGGCCTGAAAATATATCTCTGTACATTCACATCCCCTTTTGTACAAAATTATGTTATTTCTGCGGATGCAATTCACATCTTACCCGCGACCAAAATAAAATACAACAATACATTGATGCGGTCAGGAAAGAGATCCTGATGGTTAAGATGCTGCTTGATCCTTCACGAAAAGTATCACAGGTCCACTGGGGAGGTGGTACTCCTAATTCAATACCGGCAGATATGATAAGAGGAATAATGGAACTGATAAAAAATAACTTCTCCTTTATTGCTGATCCTGAAATAGCAATTGAATGTCATCCTGCGTTACTGGATGAATCATATACAGATCAACTGATAGCCGCCGGGTTCAACCGCTTCAGCCTCGGAATACAGGATTTCAGGAAGGATGTACTTGACAATGTAAATCGTGATTCCCCTAAAATTCCAGTGGAAGATATTGTCTCACAGATAAAAAGTTACGACGGCACCGGTGTAAATCTTGATTTCATTTACGGATTGCCGTTTCAGACAAAAAAAACATTTTCTGATACTATTGAAAAGGCTGTTCAGATTTCACCAGACAGACTGGTAACCTTTTCCTATGCACATGTACCATGGATTAAAAAAGCTCAGAAAATACTGGAATCTAAAGGATTACCTGAAGCAAAAGAAAAACTGGGAATGTTTAAAGCCGGTTATAAAATTCTTACAGAAAATGGCTATACTCCGATAGGCCTTGACCACTATGCAAAAAACGAAGATGAGCTTAGTGTAGCCCTGAAAAACCGAAAGCTCCACCGCAATTTTCAGGGCTATTGTACACGTGAAACTACCGGACAGGTTTATGCATTCGGGGCAACAGGTATAAGTCAGCTGGAAAGTGTATACGCTCAGAATGAAAAAGATCCTTACGATTATACGGATTTAATTGACAAAGGGACTTTTGCAACAGGTAAAGGATACAGGGTAAACCGGAAGGAAAAAATTATAAGACAAGTTATCACAGAGATAATGTGCAATGAATATGTATCGCTTGAGGAGACAGGAGATATTTTCAATCTGCCCGTTGAAGAAATCAAAAATATACTTGGTTTCAGCGAAAAAGCATTTGAAGAGTTGGCAGATGACGGTTTACTGACAATTAAGAATGGTGTAATATTTAAAGTTACCGAAACAGGCAGATTTTTTATCAGAAATATTGCTTCTGAATTCGATCCGCAATTGAAGGGTGGCACGGGACGTTTTTCGCGGTCACTTTAAAATCTGAATTTTTTCAGGACATTCTAATCATTAGAAAATGATACATACTTTAATTTAAAAAACATTAAAACAGAATAATATGAACGTAGCTATTGTTGGTGCAGGATTGACAGGACTTACTACTGC
>JAAYJR010000164.1 GCA_012522835.1 Bacteroidales bacterium | reverse complement strand
TATCCGGCAGAGGTAAATTCATAACTTCACTCTCGTCTGATCATGATATCAAATTTACACCTTATTTAGTGCAAAGTCAATTTTTACAAGCAGGATTAACAGCACTGGAAACAGAAAAAAAACAAACTGAAAACAAAAAATTTTCTTGAAATATTAGAACATTATCCTTAAATTGTTAATTAATAGGTCACTCTTTTTACTCATTAGTTCAAAGAAAGTTAACAGTATCATTATGAATATAAACCGGGATTCCCGGGTTTAACAGGAGAAACCTTATAAAACAAAATATCCCGTGTAAAAAGGGTATACAGTATAAAACCGGGACAAAATGGTATAATAAAAATGAATATATGGAAATGAGGAACCAAGGATCTCCTTAATCAAAGCCGGGATTCCCAAATTTCCAAAATTTGAATATTTAAACAACTATAAAACTTAAGCAGATGCTAAAAATCAATTTTATCACTTCCGTCAGCCTGTTATTATTATTTTTTTCTTCATGCAGAAGCGACGATTATATTGTCTGGATTGCTTCACCATGGCAACAGGTAATTCAATCAACCCCTCCCGAAAATCAAATTGAGGTAATTCTCAAATCAGCATCAAATGAATATGAGCCATTCAGAATAATTATTCACAATTTAAGTGACCCTGACCGTTCAGAATTAAATGTTACGGTTGAAGACCTGAAAGGCAAAAACGGTAAAAAAATCTCTTCGGATAATATCAGTTTGTTCCGTGCATATTATCTGCATATTACCAAGTCAAGCCGGCGGCTTCAAAAGCCTGAAGGCTGGTACCCGGATGCACTTATACCTTTTTCGGATGAAAATCTTCAGGCAAAACCTGAATATGTGGCCGCACCATTCAGTGTTGATACGGGACTGAATGCAGAGGTTTGGTGCGATCTGTATGTCCCTCCGGGAACGGATCCCGGAATCTACAAAGGTAATGTAATTATACATTCAGGCAGGAAGAGAGTGGCCCGGATACCTGTTAGCCTGACTGTATGGGATTTTGAACTACCTGCTCAGATATCTATGCGGTCACATTTCGGGAAGTTCAATGAAGCATCAGCAAAAATAGCTGGCACAGAAAAGGGAAGCAAAAAATTTCAGGAACTGGAAAGACTTTATAATAAGATACTTTCAGAACATCGTGCAGTTCCCAGCACTCCTGAGAATGTGTGGCCTGAGTGGAATGAAACCGACGGAATTATTGACCGCGGAGAAACCGGAAGATTAAGAGAACTTATTGAAAAGAGTAAAGTAAATGCTATCGATATCCCTTTAAAATATTATAAAGAGGGCCCTCAGAAATGTAAGAACTATTTACAGGCTATGGCAAAATGGTTGAGGAATCTGGGTTATCTTGACATCGCCTATATTTATCTGGAGGATGAACCTAATACTGCAGAAGAGTATGAGATCGTTCGCAAACAGGGAGAGTTGATACAATCGGCAGACCCGGGGATTAAACGGATGTGCACTGAACAGACAAAACCGTCAAAACCTGAATGGGGAGATCTGTATGGGGCAGTGGATATATGGTGCCCTTTATGGGGATTATATGATGAGGTTACCGCAGCCGAAAGACTTGACAAAGGTGAGGAATTATGGAGCTATACAGCTTTGTGCCAGGGACCTGACGGTACTCCATGGTGGCAGATAGATGCAGATCCTCTGAATTTTCGTTCTCCATTCTGGATAAGCCATAAATACAATATCACCGGATTTCTTTACTGGTCAAGTACATATTGGAGAGCATACGAAACAGCTGAAGGAGTCTGGCAGTCCCCATATTTCAGAAATGATTACTGGGGCGAAGGGATGCTGTTATATCCGGGACAGCCTGCCGGTATAAACGGATTTGTGCCATCCATAAGATTGAAACTTTACCGTGAAGCAATGGAAGATTATGAATATATGGTGCTGGCCTCACAAAATGGCGCAAAGGATGAGGCAGACAAGATAGTTAACAGTGTTGTGAGTCCTTTCCAGTCGTGGAGCAATGACTACAAAGATTATGAACTTGCCAGGGAAGAACTTGTAAAACTGATTCTTTTTTAAGATAAAAATGTAATAAATTTGACTGATCGTCATTCAAACTTCTATAATGAATAAAATAAAAAATTATTCCCCGATTGTATTATTACTTAGTCTGCTTTTTACATTTTATCAGTGTGAAAGCAGATTTACTTCAGGAGATGCTGTTTATATCGAAAACGGAAAAATAAAACTGGGTTTTGAAAAAAGTACAGGTAAGTTCATTGCATTTACTGATCTTATAAACTCCTATGAATTCATAGATGAAAATATTGTTGATGAGTTACCATGGGAAATTAATTATCATTCACCATCAGCAGGGTTAATTGAGATGGATAAAATCCTACCTTCCAAATTTAGTTTTTCAAAACCTGATCCGTTAACTCTCATATTAAAATGGGAAAAATTTGACGGAATTAAAGATCTAAAATTAAAAGCTAAAGTTTCGCTTGATCCTGAAAAGGCTTTATCTTATTGGGGAATTGAGATCGAAGGAATGGAAGGAATGCTTGTGGAGAGTGTAATTTTCCCAATAATGACAGGCATTAAAGACATGGAAAATGAGGAATTAGCCACTGCCGGATGGATGGGCAGTCTCATGAAAAATCCCCGGGAAATTCTTGCTGGCAGCAAGGCATCTGTAAAAAGACTGTCATGGTCTTACCCCGGCTCTTTGTCAATGCAGTTAATTGCTCTGTATAACCCAAATGACGAAGGCCTCTATCTCTCGTGCAATGACTCACTTTCGTTCGTGAAAAATTTCTCACTGACTCTTGATACTCTGAATACTTTTGAATACAGGGTGGAGCACTTTCCTCCGTTTGATACTACGTCAGATAGTTACAGTCCTTCTTATGAAGCAGTTGTTGGTTCTATCACGGGGGACTGGATAACTGCTGCCGAACAATACAGAGATTGGGGAACTAAACAACAGTGGTGCAAAGAGAGCAGGTTTAAAAACAGATTGAATTCATCATGGCTGGATAGCACAGCTTTATGGGTATGGAACAGAAATGAATCTGATAATGTACTGAAACCTGCTGTTGCGTTGAGAAAAAATTTGGGACTACCAGTAAGTGTTTTCTGGCACTGGTGGCATAATTGTTTGTACGATGATAACTTTCCTGAATATTTTCCTCCAAGGGAAGGAGGAGAATCTTTCATAAATGCAGTCAATTCTGCCCAAAAAGAGGGAGTGAGATGTATTGTTTATATGAATCATCTTCAGTGGGGAGATTCATCAGAAAGCTGGAAAACAGAAAATGCAGAACCTTATACTGTCAGGGATATTAACGGGAATATGAATTCTCATGTTTATAATATTTTTACCGGTAATTCCCTAACAAACATGTGCTTGGCAACGGAATTCTGGAGGAATAAATATTCTTCGTTGTGTGACAGTGCTGTGAATAAATACCAGACTAATGGAGTTTATATGGACCAGGCCTGTCTCAGCAGGAGGTGTTACGACAAAGGGCACGGACATGTTCCGGGTGGTGGTAATTATTGGGTTGAAAGCTTTGGAAAGCTTACAAATCAGATCAGGTCCGTAATTTCAGATAAAACAGAGCCTATACTTGCAGGAGAAGGATCGGGAGAAAACTGGATCCCATATCTTGATGCATTTCTGACTTTACCTGTGAGCAGGGAAAGATATTCCGGTATCGGGAACACTGAAGTAATTCCCTTGTTTCAGGCTGTTTACCATAAATATGCCGTAACTTACGGCAGTTACTCGTCTTTGGTTACTCCGCCTTATGATATATTATGGCCTGAAGAATATCGTCCTGAGAATCCGGAACAATTATTAGACGAAAAATTTAATAAGCAATTTTTAATGGAACAGGCAAGGTCATTTGTCTGGGGGATGCAGCCCACAATTGCAAATTATCATACTTTCCTGAATACCGAAAGAAAACAGGAGACAGATTATCTGACGGATATTGCCAAAATAAGATATAATCATCTGAAGTATCTGTTATATGGTGAGTTCTGCAGGAATCCGGAAATCCAGTCACCTCTGGAAAATATTAATATTTCCAGATTATCAATTTATGTTGGCAGGAAAGGAGAAAGTGTTACTGCATTTGAAAAAGAGGTGCCGGTATTGTATGCAGGAACATGGAGATCAGAAGATAACAATTTAGGAATAGCTATGGCAAGCATAAGTGATGATCCGATCCCTGTTGATTTTAGCTTTAGCGCAAAAGATTACGGCATTCCTTCAAAAGGGAATATTTATATTACAACTAATAAGGGTAAAGAACTTTTAAACTCATACAGCAACGGACAGGTTAATGTAAAATTTACCATTGAAAGCAGGGGATTGTGCTTTATAGAAATTGCTGATAACTATTAAATTAATATTTTGCGGCAGTAATGTCATAACAAATAAGAATATGGATAAAAAATCAATCATAGAATATATAAGAAATAAATCCGGATTTATCTGCGATATGGATGGCGTAATTTATCATGGTAATAAGATTCTCGAAGGAGTAAAGGAATTTGTATCCTGGCTGAAAGATGAAAACAAGAAATTCGTTTTTCTTACCAATTCCAGTGAGAATACCATCAAAGAACTTCAGGGGAAATTATCACGAATGGGACTTGTTGTTGGATTCGAACATTTTTATACCAGCGCATTGGCCACAGCAACCTTTCTTCAGAGCCAAAATCCGAATGGCAGTGCGTACATAATTGGAGAGGCAGGGCTTATCAATGCTCTTTATGACGTTGGATATTCAAGTAATAACATCGATCCGGATTACGTGGTTATGGGAGAAGCAAGGTCGTATAGTTACGAAGTGATTGAAAGAGCAGTGAACCTGGTAAGCAGAGGTGCCAGACTAATCGGAACAAACCCTGATATCAGCGGCCCAATTGAAAACGGGATAGCCCCGGCAACCAAGGCACTTATCTCCCCCATCGAACTTGTTACCGGCAAACAGGCCTATTTTGTTGGCAAACCAAATCCGCTAATGATGCGAATTGCACTGAAAAAGCTCGGCATGCGAAGGGAAGACACTATCATAATTGGCGACAGAATGGATACGGATATAGTAGCAGGACTTGAGGCTGAAATCGACACATGCCTGGTTCTGTCAGGGATCTCAACTGAACAATCCATCACTGAATTTGCTTATCGTCCGCATTACATTTTGCAAGGTGTAAATGAGATTGTAAAGGATTATCGAATTTGACAAATCTGCTCATAAGGCTGTCGATGACATATACTATGTATTCAATTTATTCCTTTTTGCCTGATAATGAAATAAATAGGCACGTTTTGCTTTGTCATTCAAAAAAGAGCGACGGGTTAATTCCTCAACCAAAGGTTGTTTTTGCATAAAAGGATTAAGAATTTTATCCATCCTTTTCTCATTTATCCCAAATCTTCCTGCCAGTTCCTGAAAATCATGCAACCCGGGATGATTGCTTCTTTCATCCGATTGAAAACCATCACTAAATAAGCCGTCATCTAAGGCAAAATCTGAATCATCCACATGGATTTTCGTATTGAGCAAATCATAGGCCGGACTGAGCACATAATCCCCACCGTATATTTCGATGAGTGCAAAATTTTTTAAATGTGCATCCCCGTTTGAAAACAAATAGTTGAAAACAATTAATGTATACAACTTCTCGATCTCCACGCGCCAGGCAGGAACATATTTTTTTAATAATTCACCCAATGCCTCATAGCTGTAATCGTACTTAAAGTTTTGTCCTGCATTTTCTTCTGTTTTCCCGGCCAGTGTTGCAAAGTCTTCCTTTCCCAATTTGGAGCCATCTTCCTTCACGTCGAACCGTTTCGTAATATATGCAGGTTCTCCATTATTAAAAAATATCAGTGCATTTTCAGCTGTTTGCAGGCCATACACCTGCCTGGCAATTTGCATAGTCAGATGTTCATTCGCAGGAACCTGTTCAATGTTTTTTACATCCCGGGGTATGGGTTTTAATATGTACGTCCCCTGTTCTCCTTCTTTAGTCAGGCGCAATTTATTTTTATCAAGCACCAATGATAATTTTTCCTGAACACCGGATATTGAAATCCTTTTCCGGTTTTCAATAAACTTTTCAGCATCTTCCTCATTGCTTTGGGAAGGACCGTATGGCAACATATGGCTTACTTTCCGTCCCTGGAAAACTCTTCTTAAACAAGCCGTGCTGTAAGTGCTGAATCCTTCAGCCAATGTGCCCGGACAATAATTTATTTTTGGTAAACTCATTCTTTTATTTCTGAAATGGTTATTGCTCCAATGGTATCAGTTTTGGCTGTGCCCAGTAACAACCCAAAATAGTCTTTTTCGTCAATCTTTAATTGACGTGTTTGCAATTGCCTGTTCACACCTTCCGATAACATGTTAAAAAAAAACGGAAACAAGTATTCCGATTTGTAAACCTGGCTGTTTTTCGGCATGGTTAAACTAACCGGAGGAAGGTCACTATTGACGAACCAGTTATCATCATAACGAAATTCATATTCGTTGACTGAAAATTGGGTCAGCACTCCAACAAGTTTACCGTTCCTATAGACATTCGCTTTTCTCATCGTTTACAACTTTGGTTGTTTTACTTCAATTTTTACTTCCATGCCCAGGATTTCAGCAATTTTATTCAATATCTGAACGGTTGGATTTGCCTGTCCCCTTTCAATTTTATAAAGTGTATTTATGCTGATGCCCGCCATTTCAGCCAGATCGGGCTGAGAAACCCGAAGCGCCTTTCGTCTTTCTTTTATTAGCTCTCCAATTTCTGAAATTATCATTATAATGT
>JAAYJR010000298.1 GCA_012522835.1 Bacteroidales bacterium | reverse complement strand
TGTAATCTATATCGTTTACCTTATTAAGCAGTTCTGTTTCCAGTTCATCTCTTTCCCGGTAAAACCTTTCCATATCAGGGATCTGATTCATAATGATCATACGGTGAAGTAGTTCTCTTTTCATCCAGTACTGTATGGCCTCTATTTCTTCGTCTTGTGTAAAAGTGACGGGTTCGCCGTCGATGAGCCATAAGGGTTTATAAACGGAGATGCAAGGTGTTGAACTGCCTGTCACCCAGTACATAGATTGCTTTTCATTTAAAGAGGCAACATAACTGCCGGTGGTGTGATCACCAATAGGTCCGCCCCCATGCATACAAACACTTTTTAGAGATGGTTTATTGAATTGAAGGCTTTCTGTATTTGTATTATGAGATCTTAAGATATTCATCATGGTTTCAACGGTCACATCAGGCTTTTCTGTATCCAGACAGCTGAAGGTACTGTAGTTTCTGTTCTTGGAACCGCTGAAATAAGTGTAAAGAGGATCACTGTAACAACGGGCAAAGTGAAAATCCTGCTGGGTTTTGCACCATTTTTTCTCTATGGCATGGGTGATCAATTCCGGATGGGCTTTATCAAATTCAGTTCCTATAGTTAATCCATTGGAAATACTGCGGACATCATTGACTCTTTCTGCTGCCCAGTATTTACCGGCAGTTTCCAAGACCCAGGCAGAATTCAAGTCGGCGATCAGAAAGGAATTATGGTAAGTAAAAGGCTTTTCGAATCCACAGTTGCCCCCTTGACCGTATTGCTTAAGCAATCTGATCATTAATTCCAAGGCTTCCTCACTGGTCCTGGTCCTTTCCAACGCCAGGCGAACCATGTCCATTCCAGTCAGACTGTCCGGGCCATACTTTTCCCGGGTAAATACGGCTTCATTGCCGATATTCAGGCCGAACTCATTGCAGCCCATTTCACAGCCCCAAATCCAGGATGGCTTTAATAATAAAACTTCATAAGTTTCTTCCGCCTGATCGATTTCAATATAAGTTAATTTGACTTTGCTGCCTTTTTTAAAACTTTTCCGCGGAACTCTAATCATAATATGGGGTTCATTAGGCTGCCGGTCGCTATTTTTGGCAAAAATAACGGATTTATCCCGAGTTGAATTGCCCATTGCAACTAAGGTATCACACATTAAAAACCCACCTTTTACAGTTATTAAGTCTAGGGACGGCCAGGCAAAATCATAAAATCATCTGTTTTAACCAAGCTTTTAAAAGTATTAAACAAATCCGACGGCGGGATAACCAGCTTTCTCGCTTTTAAATCCATCCATCCGCCGGTTGATGTAATAATTGCTGCTTTCTTCCCATCACTGCGGTAAAAAATATTTCTTATGCGGAATTTGGAGCCATCTTCACTGTAACCAGCTATCAGATGATGCACTTCAATGTTCTCCAGAAGCTTGACTTCCTTAAAATACTCTATTTCATCCTTCATAACAACCGGTCCCATATGTAATTCCTCGAATCTTTTCATAGGAAAACCGTTTTCCTCAAAATACAACATTCGCACATCGCCGGCTACATCAAGGTAGGCAGTGTTGCCCATATGCCCGTTGAAATCCATATCTCCCCACCGGGCTTTAAATTGTTTCTTAAAGATGTCAGACATTTCATCCCCTCCCAATAATATTAAAGCAATTTAAATGTTCGGCGTCAAAATTTATGTTATACGAATTATCATAAGAAAATTTATGGCTTCCTGATAAAAATATTGTATAATAAAGAAAAATTTGGGGAGGTATGTCGGATGGATCATAAGCAAATTTTGGAGATGGCTATTGAAAGAGAAGTTGA
>JAAYJR010000609.1 GCA_012522835.1 Bacteroidales bacterium | reverse complement strand
CTTTTAGAAGGATCGGCAACTTCACTTGCTTTTGCCATGAGTTCATCACCCCTTTGGAACCACTCCTTGCCCTTTTCGGAAACAGTGGCTGCAACCTTGTCCGGATTATCCAAATCCACAGCGTGGAAATTTTTATCAAGCATCTTATCAAGGTCATTACCATAGCTTTCCCTATGGCCTATTACATCCTCTATTACCGTTTGGTCTGTTTTTTGGGCATAGCGCCTCGAAAAGTCTGCATCTTTGTTTTTGAAGCCCTGGGAGGCTTCGAAAAAGCTGTCATTGTAAATTTGTTCAGTCATCCCCTGATTAAAATAGACATTTTCACCCTTGGAATTTACATAATAAGCAGTCCAGTCTCTATCTATGGTGGTTTTCTTTCCCCGCCTCATCAGTTCCTGTGATGAAGAACTGGCATTGAGAATTTGAATTTTGTCTGCGGGTATGCCTGCAATGGATGACAGTTTGTTTTTGGCTATAGAGTCGGCACTTCCATAGAAGGAAGTCAAGGTCTCATTGAAGGACTTCCTGGCTGAATCTAAGCTTTCGTTGGCATAGTCCTGGAGTGCGTACATTGCTAGTTTGTTTTCCTGCACCTTAAGGGTCATCTCATTCATTAGTTTACGGTTGGCCGCTGTTGGATTTAGCTCAAACTGCCATGTTGCAGCCTGAAGATTTTCCACCTGTTCTTTTGCAAACCTTCTGCCCTCATACAAAGCTTCGTCCAGCTCAATTTGATCTGCTGTTTTTTTGATTCCCCTAGTACCGGTCTCTATAAGGAGGTCTGCTTTTCTGGCTGCTACCTTTCCGGCTTGGACAGAATCTGAAATGGCAGTTCGTGCATTCTTGCCTTTAATTGCTGTTGTGAATCTCTCTACGCTTTCTGCCGCATTCTCTTTCATTTCTTTTAGTGCCTGCTTAACATCTGAATTTGAAGCAACCTTTTTCAATTTATCAAGACTGGTATCCATAGCATAATCTGAAAGGAATTCCCAAGTAACTATCCAGGCGCCTACAACGAATCCGTCCCAAGCACTGTCGCCGCCTTTATCAACATATTCCTTCATTTCCCGTACCACCTCTAAGGAGGTGAATACCACATCTGAGCAGCCTAAGGTGGCAACACCGAGAGCCATACGTCCCATGAAGCCCAAAGATTTCTCCACCGATTCCGCCGTTTGCAGATAACTTTCAATGAAGAGCCTCATTTCATCCCCTAATGTTACTGTCTTGGGATCGGCATTTGCACCTGTTATGGTTCCCTGTAAAAAACCGCCCCAGGTCTCCTTAACTGTCTCAACTTGTTTGGCATCATAGCCGTAGTCTTCGTGGTAGCCCTCAAGCATTACATCAATAAATTTTACCAGAGGGAATAGTTTGTTCAAGTAGTTTAGCTCCCAAATTTTACTTCTGATACGCTGAAGCCGTTCTGTAATATAGGAATCTGATTTCAGCATGGCCATGGCATCCTCCATGCCCTTTGACTGGCGTTGCGGTTGGGAACATAGCAGGACTTCTTTTTCCAGGGGATATTTATCCTCTCCCCTGGTCACGCTTAGTTTTACCCTTGCCATAAAACGGCTTGGGGCGTCCAGGGCTCCCTTGCAGCAGCGGAAAATCAATGCACGACCCCCGCCTGTAACCTGGTCCATAACCTGACACTGGATTGCCAGTTTATCTAATAAGGCCTGGTCCTCATCATTAACTGCCTGAATCTGATAATCAAATTCAACAGGTGCTATCTGTATTATACGGTGGGTATCAGGATCCCAGTCAAGGAGTGTTACAGTCGCCTTGGATTCTGCCGGAAGGTACTGTTTGCCCTCCATATCAAAGATAAATTTGGTGCTCTGATGGTTGGCTGGGTCATAGGGCTCCGCATAGCAGCCGATTGTGTTCAAGTCAAGCCTCAGCCCCATGTGGAACCTATATATGGGAAGGGTCCCGGTTACACTTCGGTCTCCGTTGACCGCCTTGACTTCCAAGGTATAGGAATCATAGTCACCGGCTTGTCCTCCGGTTTTTTTCTTCTCTGTTATGAGGGCATAATAAAGTCCCTTTTCTTCTCCAGCTTCCACAGCCACCTTGTAACCGTCATCCCGGATTATTTCTGCAGTGACCACCGCCTTGTCTCCCATACCAAATACTGCAAATGGCAGACGCTCGGTTTTTTCATAGCAGGATGGAATGGTAAGATTTTCCTGGCCGAACACTATTTTTTCCTCTGCGATTTGGAATACCACATGGTTTGTAAAGCTGCTGCCGGATCCTGCAAACCGGAAGGATACCTTGGCCTCTAAAGGAATTTCTACTCCTGTAGTTGGAGCTTCTACATAAGCAGCTTTGTATTCACCAGATATGACCTGGCCGCTTATTTTCAGATAGGCGGGAGAGCTTATACTTATTTTACCGGTCAAATCATTGCGGGAGTTTTCCGCCCCCTCCGGAGTGATTTCCACGATGCGGGCATAAATAATAAGGGTGCTTCCCACTGAAATAGTGTTTCCGAAGTCCTTTCTGATACGCATCTCGTAGCGGTTTGGATTTTCCTCCTGGTTTTCTTCCTTAGTTTCATCCTGCCGGCCTTGTTCTTTTTTTCTTCCGGAAGATTTTTTCCTATTAATCCTACTCTTTGCAATCATGATCCCTCCACCGGTTATTACAGTTGCAATGCCTGCGGGAATGAGGATTCCTGTCTCGCCGGAGTCTTCATCGGCCTGGCTTGTAACCTCCTTGGCCACTGACGGCCCGCTGTCATCACCTTCAAAAAGCTTTACACTATAGTAATAGTCCCAATTTGCATATTCTCTGACCTTACTCTCTAAATCGGCAGCTCCCTGCTGAATTTTCCCTAGTATTTCGGGCAACGTACCAGATTCAACAGACCCATAGAAAGCTCCATTGGTTTCAACAATTATAAACATCGAATTATGCGGAGTAAGATCATCCATCTTTATATAATATCGTACCAAATTATTATATACTATACTAACCATACCGTCTGCATCCGGGGGAGATGTCTCTAATTCATCTTGAAGAACAACCTTTATTGCCTGTTTTCCCTCGATGAGGATTTCCTCAACAGAATCAAAATTGTTAAGCATATATGATTTTATATCATCCCAGTTTCTGTACCAAATATCTTTAATATCCCCTCCATCTTGCTCATAAAATTTTATAGGTGTTATTATTATGTCTGAGCTAGTAATAAACTTAAGAACAGGATCCATTGGAAAAGCATATTTTTCCGCTACAACACTGGGTAAGGGATAAATATGAAAATAATCAATATTGTCGATTTCATTATCAGAATCTACCATTGTCAACATTGTAGCAATAATTTGGTCATTACTTCTGCTTTCCCCAGGCTTGTAAAGCCTTATGATATGACTATCCCCGATTTCACTATAGTCATAATGTCCTTGATCCCAGTATCTCTGCTGGTCGCTAGAATCACTTGTTTCATCTACTATAGCATCTTTATACTCATCCATGTAATCCTCTATGGGCAGGCGGTCACCAGGCTTGAATTTTGACCAACCCTCCCGGGCTGATGCAGGTAAGGGAAAAAGAATAATTAAGGCAAGCAGAATAAGTACAAATATGGAAATTTTTCTTTTTTTTATCACAAGTTCACCTCCCCAACATTTTAGTCATTTCATGAATTACATCTGTCAAGCATGATTTCTGGGCATCATTCATGGTAATCCGCATTTCGCCTGCTGTGTCTGATGCTGAAATTGTCTGATTGAGCAGCTTGGCGAGAGCCTTTTTTCCCAAGTCGGACGCCTCTCTCTTCACAGTCGACGCTTTGCATTTCGTACAAAATTTAGCCCCATTTTTTAAAGGAGCCCCGCATTTAATACAGAATTTCGCTTGTGTAATTTTCGTTCTTTGCTTCACTGTAACCTTTGTGCCACATACTTGACAGAATTTGGCAGCCTCCCGGAGGTCCGCCTTACAATTAATACATATATTTGCCATTCTTTTTCCCCCTGTCTATGGATTATTAATTGATTTGTTTTCTGTTCTTTGTATTTTTAAAAAAGGTGTTCACCGCATTCATCACAGAAATTGGCCCCGGAAGCGATTGGATATCCACACTTGGGACAGAAGTTTAGTTCACGAGACTCTGTATAGGTGGAGGGCAGGTCTTCGTCATCCGGACCCACCAAAAACAGCCAGTCAATATCCTCACCATCAGGGCATAAACCTATGGCTCCACTTAGAGAAACAAGATAGAAGCTATCCTCATCGATTGGGTCTTCACCGTCACTGGTTTTAGCTAAAGTCAAAAGAGTGTCCTTTATGTATGTTTCATCCGAATTTGCAAAGTGCCAGTTTTCGGAGATAGTTGCTGCAAATCTTGCAGCATCAAGCAGTGAATTGAATTTTTTCATAAATATCCTCCTATAAGTTATTAATAATCTTCCTGCCGTCCTAAAGCCAGCAGATAAAATATGGTTAAAATAAATAGCGGCGGCAAAGTGAGTACTGCGTAAGGTAGAAGGGGAATAATAAGTACTATACCGGCAGCTATTTGAATATATGCCAGTGTCCGACACCAGCCATAACGATAAGTTTTTTTCGAAAAGCTAAGTCCCGCAATCCCTGTGACCATAGAAAAAACATATACCATAGCCGCTCCAAAGCATCCAACTCCTGCATACTCAAAATCCAAATCCAAGGCTGCATTGTTTATCAGGTTCAGGCACCCTAACATCATTGGGAGGGCACAGACTAACATAAGTAAAGAGCTTATAAGGACTAGTATTCTTTTTAGCTTAGTTTTCATACTTGGTCTCCTCTACGGCAGCATGCCGGGAAATCTTATACTTTAAATTTTATCGAATTTTGTCAAAATAACATCGACCAAAAGGATGAAATTACAAAAAAAGGCTCTCATACTTTAGTATGATAAGTCTTTAATCTGGTGACCTATCAAAGGTAAAAATGACACAAAGTACTTATATTTTTCACATTAATAAATTAATCTTTTATATCCCGATGGTGTATTATTGCTTAATAAATATTTAGTTTTCATTGCCCGGGGGGGGCATGTCATTGCTCTTTTGACAGCCGACTATAAATAAAAGTAAGAAAATAAACACAAGAGCTATTACAATCCGCGAGGATGAAAAATTGCTGATTTCTAATTTCATAAAATTTCCTTAATCTCCTTCAGGTATAATTGGTCCTGTAAATCCGCCTACAGGCTGCCCTCCGCCCCTTGGTTCCTGTGCCGG
>JAAYJR010000080.1 GCA_012522835.1 Bacteroidales bacterium | reverse complement strand
TTGCACCATGCATGGCCATTGCAAGCCACTCATCTTTCTTCTCTACTTTATTAAAAAGAGTGGAAAACATCCATGCCTGCCTGGCCTGAAGCCAAATAAATTTATCTGTATCAAACACATTCCCATAGCGGCCAAGGCATGTGAAATAGCCTCCATAATCACTATCTTTTGAATGTTTTTGCCAAAAGGGGATTACATTTAAAAGTAATTCATTTTTATATTGCCTCTCTAAATCTTTAAAATATTGTTTGTTCATAAGCAACCCTTTAAGGTTTATTGGTTCTCAAAATAGCAATATTTATCAACTGCCTCCGCAATTTTCCCTTTCATACTTCTCCATCAGATCAATAAGAAGTAATAACTCTTTTAACTCTTCCCCGGTTTTTTCTGAACCGCAAAGCTCTAAAAAACGGTCCAGAGCTTTAAGATAATCATTTTCTGTAACTATATCAATTCTTTCATCCATATAATTAATGTGCATCGAGCCAGTTATCGGCATAATTCATTTCTACAATAAGCGGTATTCCGATATCGACAGCATTCTCCATTTCTGCTTTGACAATTTCCTGAACCTTTTTAAGTTCAGGTTTAAATACATCAAAATCCAGTTCGTCATGTACCTGCAGTACCATTTTCGATTTTAATCCAAGATTTTCAAACTGCCCGTATATTCTGATCATGGCAACTTTTATTATATCTGCTGCTGAACCCTGTATTGGAGCATTTATTGCGTTTCTCTCGGCCATACCCCTTACGATGGAGTTTGCTGAATTAATATCATTTAAATAACGTTTACGGCCTTTAATTGTTTGCACAAAACCTTTATTTCTTGCCAGTTCTATCTGTTTGTCCATATATTCTTTGATTCCCGGAAAATTTTCAAAGTACCCATCTATTAATGCTTTAGCTTCAGAGCGGCCTATATTAAGCCGTTGCGACAGGCCGTATGACGAAATACCGTAAATTATACCAAAATTTGCAGTCTTGGCTTTACGACGCATTTCTGAAGTAACCTCGTCTTCAGATATTTTATAAATTTTAGCTGCAGTGATTGCGTGAATGTCTTTTCCCTGCCGGAATGCTTCAATCATCGATTCATCCTTGCTGAATGCGGCCATAATTCGAAGCTCGATCTGTGAATAGTCGGCCGACAAAATTGTATGGTCTTCGTCTGAGGGAATGAAAGCACGCCTTATCTCCCGCCCGTTTTCATCTCTGATAGGAATATTTTGTAAATTGGGATTTACCGAACTTAATCTTCCTGTTGAAGTAATTGCCTGATTGTATGATGTATGTATTTTGCCTGTCCTTATGTTTACAAGTTCAGGCAGTGCTTCGACATAGGTCGACAATAATTTTTTTAAACCCCTGTAATCTAAAATTTTATTAATTATAGGATGCCTGTCGGCCAATCTTACCAGCACCTCTTCTGAAGTTGAGTACTGTTTGGTTTTTGTCTTTTTTGCATTTGAGTCTATTTTCAGCTTTTCAAACAAAACCGGGCCCAGTTGTTTGGGTGACGAGACGTTGAAATCCATACCGGCAAGTTCAATGATCTCCTTTTCAATACGGATTATCTCCTCCCGCAGGGTTCCTGCATATTCATTCAAAACATCAGAATTGAGTTTAATACCTGCCTGTTCCATATGTACCAGTACAGGTACCAGAGGCATTTCAACAGTTTCGAAAAGTTCACGCATTTCATACTTGTCCAGATCAGAATCAACCGCATCTTTAAGCTGAAGTGTCAGGTCAGCATCCTCACATGCATATTCAATGAGTTTATCTTTGGGGACTGACCGCATATTCAACTGATTTTTACCTTTTTTCCCAATAAGTTCCTCTGTGTGAACTTTTTCATAATTTAGATAAATCTCACAAAGGTAATCAAGGTTATGCTTCTGCTCAGGCTGGATCAGATAATGAGCCAGCATAGTATCGTATAGCCTGCCTTTAACTTCAATACCATAATTGTCAAGCATCAGCAGGTCGTACTTAATATTCTGCCCTATTTTTAAAATATTCTCATCTGCAAAGATCTCTCTGAACTCCTCCAGTACCTGTTTTGCCTCATCAAATTTGGAAGGCAGTGTAACACAATATGCCTCATGTTTCCTGAAGGAGAAGGAAATGCAAATAAGTTCAGAATTATGGGTATCAATACCAGTTGTCTCGGTATCAAAACAATATTCACCCGACACGGCCAGTTCAGCGCGCAAACTGGCTCTTTGCATTTCATTCTCAACTAAATAGTATTGGTGAGGTACAGAATTAATATCATCCATTTTTTTTTCAGAAACCTGAGTTACTACAGGTTCCCCAAACAGAGTCTGCTGGATCCCCTCTGCCTGCCTGCCGTCTTCCAGTTTCAGCCGTTCTGAAAGATTACGAAATTCCAATTCATCGAAAAGAGCTTTTAGTTTTTCCTTATTAACGTCTTCACGGGAAAGTTCATTTTTATTGAATTCAATTGGGACTTCCTTAATTATGGTGGCCAGTTTTTTGGATAATCTTACCTGCTCTTCATACTCAATCAGCTTTTCCTTCTGGGTTCCCTTTAGCTTATGGATATTATCATACAGGTTGTCAATGCTTCCAAATTCCGCAATTAGTTTCTGTGCTGTTTTAGGGCCAATACCCGGACAACCCGGGATATTGTCGGAGCTGTCTCCCATCAGGCCTAAAATATCAATAACCTGACTGCTGTTTTCAATGCCAAAATTTTCTTTTACTTCCTGCATGCCCCAGATCTCCGGAGAACCTCCCTGTTTAGCAGGTTTATACATAAGAATATTCTCTGTCACCAACTGAGCGTAATCTTTATCCGGGGTCATCATGAATGTCTGAAAACCTTCTTCCCTTGCTTTTTGAGCAAGTGTACCAATCACATCATCAGCTTCAAAACCGGCTTTTTCAATAACAGGAATATTGAATGCCTCAATTATTTTCCGGATATACGGTATTGATTTTTGCAAATCTTCGGGCATTGTCTCACGGTTAGCTTTGTACTCCTTATACATCTTATGGCGAAATGTCGGCTCAGAGACATCAAAAACAACTCCTATATAAAGAGGGTTTTCAGATTCAAGCAGTTGTACCAAAGTATTTGTAAACCCGAGCATGGCAGATGTATTTATCCCTTTGGAATTAAAACGGGGATTTCGGATAAATGCATAATAACTCCTGTATATCAATGCATATGCATCCAGAAGAAATAGTTTTTCAGGAATTTTTTCAGCCATATTAATAAATTTTTCAGTTTAAACCACTCTTAGAATTATAATCTTTTTCCCTCTTTTTTATTCTATAATTAGCAAAGTTATAGTTTAATTTTATCTTTTACCGTTAACATTTTGTGTTTAATATCTATTTTTGTAACCTAATTGATAATGAGTATAAATATTTCCGGTTAAACTGGCATACCAATAATAACCTTAACCCTGGTAATGTTTGAAATGCCATACCGGAAACTATTTAAAAATATACAATTTTAATCATATGAGAAAACAAACAGTTCTTAGTGGCATAAGGCCTACGGGATATCTTCACCTGGGCAATTATTTTGGTGCAGTACGTAATTTTGTAAAGATGCAGGAAGATTACAACTGCTTCTTTTTCATTGCTGATATTCACTCGCTTACTACCCATCCTACCCCGGAAAACCTTCAGGCAGGAGTGAAACAGGTGCTGGCTGAATATATTGCCTGCGGAATAGATCCTGAAAAAGCTACAATTTATATTCAGAGCGATGTGCCGGAAGTTACCGAACTGTACACTATACTTAACATGAACGCTTACCTGGGAGAACTGGAGCGTACAACTTCATTCAAGGAAAAAGCAAGACAGCAGCCGGATAATGTGAATGCAGGACTTTTAACCTACCCGGTTTTGATGGCTGCAGATATAATAATACACAAAGCAAATTTTGTTCCTGTAGGTAAAGACCAGGAACAGAACCTGGAAATGGCACGAAAATTTGCAAAACGTTTTAACAGGATGTACGGCAAAAAAGTATTTCCGATGCCCCGCCCTTATACTTTCGACGGAAAAGATATGATCAAGGTGCCCGGACTTGACGGAAGTGGTAAAATGGGAAAATCGGAGGGTAATGCAATCAATCTTTTTGAAGATCCCAAGTCAGTCCGCAAGAAGGTGATGCGAGCAGTCACCGATTCCGGTCCCACTGAGATGAACCAGAAAAAACCTGAACCGATACAGAACCTCTTTACATTGATGGAAATTGTTTCAAAACCTGAAACATTAAATCATTTTGAAGAGCTCTATAATAATTGTAAAATTGGTTATGGTGATATGAAAAAACAACTGGCTGAAGATATAATTTCGTATACATCACCTATTCGTGAAAAAATTATCTCGTTGCTCGGTAACAATGAGTACCTTGCAAAGGTAGCCAAAGCAGGAGCTGAAAAAGCACGTGAATCAGCATCAGCAACCTTGAATGAAGTTAAAGAGGTTGTCGGGATTAGAAAACTATATTAAAATATTATGCAAACAATAAAACGAAAAAATTTCCTCTCTTCTGCAACAGAAATTTATGAATTAATAACCTTAAAACCCTCTGCAATTTTCGGAATAAAACTGAATACTGCTGCAATTACAATAGTTGCCACTATACTTATGGCACCCTCTTGTCAGAATGCTCCAAAGAAATTATCAGATACACCGAAACCCAATATTGTTTATATCCTTGCTGATGACCTTGGTTACGGTGACCTGAGTTGTTACGGCCAGACAAAATTCGCCACACCTAATATTGATAACCTGGCAAAATCAGGTATTAAATTTACTCAACACTATTCAGGATCCACCGTTTGTGCTCCGTCCAGGTCTTCACTGATGACAGGCCTGCATACCGGTCATACCTGCATCAGGGGCAACAGGTCATGGGAACCCGAGGGACAATACCCTCTTGAGGCAGATGCGCTGACAATGGCAGAAATCCTGCAAGAGGCAGGTTATGTAACGGGTGCTTTTGGTAAATGGGGACTGGGATTTATTGATACAGAAGGGGATCCTGCTAATCAGGGGTTTGATGAGTTTTTTGGCTATAATTGTCAGGGACTGGCACACAATTACTATCCCTGGTATCTCTGGCATAATAATGAAAAAATTGTACTCGAAGGAAATGAAGGGACCAAAACCGGACAATACGGACCGGACATAATACACAAAGAGGCTCTTAAATTTCTGGAATCAAACAGTGACAAACCGTTCTTTATGTATTATCCTTCTGTAATCCCTCATGCCGAGTTGTTTGCCCCTGAGGAATATATGAATAAATACAGAGGAAAATTTGAGCCTGAAAAAAATTATAAGGGGGTGGACGAAGGAGAAAGATACAAGAAAGGAGGTTACGGTTCACAACCTGAAGCTCATGCTGCTTTTGCTGCAATGATAAATGTACTTGATGACCAGGTGGGTGAAATAATTTCAAAGCTTAAGGAACTTGGTATTTATGAAAATACAGTTCTTATGTTCTCATCAGATAACGGCCCCCACCTGGAGGGTGGAGCTGATCCGGATTATTTCGATTCAAATGGTATTCTGAAGGGATATAAACGGGATCTCTATGAAGGTGGTATCAGGGTTCCAATGATAGCTGTATGGGATGGCAAAACAGAGCCTGGCACAGAAACCGGCCATATCTCCGCTTTTTGGGATGTTCTCCCTACAATAGCAGAAATAGCAGGTGCCCCGATTCCGGAAAACACCGACGGTATTTCGTTCCTCCCCACCCTCCTGGGGAATAACGGCCAAAAACAACATAACTTCCTGTACTGGGAATTTTATGAACGCGGGGGACGAAGATCCATAAGAAAAGGTGACTGGAAACTGATAAACTATAATCTTTTTGATCCTTTAAAAACAACTGCAGAGTTATATAACCTTGCTGATGATACAGGAGAGGAGAATAACCTTGCTGAGAAAAATCCGCAATTAGTCAATGACCTTACAAAACTTATGGATTCAGCTCATATAGATTCTGAAATTTTTAAGTTTGGGAATAAATAAATGTAATAAAGCAAAAAATTAATTAACCCAGAAATTTCTTCCGTAAGGCATCTACCTGTTTGTCATTTATAGGTACAAGATTGCCCAGTGAAGCCCCCATAGTAAGGGATTTGGCACTGAATTCAGCAATTTCAAGCCGGTCAAACGTCCCTAATAGTTTATCGCCGGTGATCAAAACCGAATCGTTATTAATAATAACTACGGGCGTTTTTTCTGACAGAAGTCCCAGAATAGTCTCTTTACCCATAAAATGAGAACCAAATGGAACATTAGGCACATCCTGCAGGAAAATCCAGCTCTCGGGGATTGTCCGGACATCCAGTTTTTGACCAGTTACACTATATGCCATCAGATATGGTGTCTGAGTAAGAATTAGGGAATTAATACCGGGATTTCTTTTGTATATCTCCTGATGCAGCCATGTTGCCCGACTCGGAAGCTTTCCCGGTTCACGTTTCCCGTCTTTGATCTGGACTATATCTTCATTCTGGATATTCCACCTGGCCACATTAGTAGGAGTGATCAGGAAATCATTGTCCCGCCACCTCACCGATACAGTTCCATATGAACTTATCATTAAACCTTGTGAACAGGCACGATGAACTATCCTTTTAATATCTTCTCTTATCGCCCTTTCATCAGAAGGATATTCAACAAAATCCATCTCCGGCAGCAACCTGGGAATCTGGTTCTCAAATTCTTCAATCTCCTCATCTGTAAGATAATCTGGTTCTCCTATCGTATTGCCGTAAATGATCGTCCTCGCACAAAATTCAAGGGTTTCAAACCGTTGAAAAGCATCCCGAAGCTCACTGCCCCCAACGACTGTCCCGTGATTTTCCATTATCACCCCATTAAAGCCCTTACTGAACTCCCCGGCAATAACATCGCCAAGTTCTTCACTTCCCGGCAGTTCATAGGTGGCATAGCCAATCCCTCCGCAAACATATTTAGCCTGGGGAATAATATTTGTGTCCGGGATCTTCCTGACTATGCTGAAAGATACCAGTGCAGGAGGGTGTGCATGCACAATTGCTTTTATGTCAGGGCGGTTTTTATAAATCGCCTTGTGAAAGGGATATTCGGATGACGGCCTGTGCCTGCCTTCGATAGAGCCGTTACTGCGCACTACTACGATATCCGAAGCTCTGAGAGATCCTTTATCTATTGAAGCCGGAGTGACCCACATATCGCCACTCTCATCCATTATTGAAACATTTCCTCCTGAAGTGGTTGTGAGTCCGCTACGATATATCTTGTCAATTATCATCGTGATCTGATCACGGGGGAGCATCAGCAGAGTATCCAGTTTTTTCATGACTATTTATATTTATGAATTATGCAATTTACGAAATATTTTCTTTAACAATTTCACCTGTTTCATTAAATAGTCATGGTGACCCGGACATTTAACAAACAATAAACTAAATCAAAAATTATCCTATATTAGTAAATTAATAATTTATTCAGATCGCATACTTATCATTGAGATATTAATAAAAACATATGAAGGGTACGCTTCAATTTTCAGTCATAGCGAAACAATTCATTGCAAAAACCAGGATTAGCAACATTGAACCGAATTAAAAGATGGTACTATGAATATAGAAGGCAACATATTGAAAATGAGGACTGAGTTATCAGATCCGGTAAAATACTACCTGCCGGTAGGTGATTCAGAAATTGATATGAACAATCTGATAGGAGAGGAGATCTCAATGCATTTTACAGGACGAATAAATTGTATTTCATGCGGGAAGATAACCAAAACATCTTTTGGACAAGGTTATTGTTACAGCTGCATGCAAACAGCTCCCGGGGCAAGTGAGTCGGTTATTCGTCCTGAGTTGTCAAAGGCCCATTTCGGGATTGCCCGAGATATAGCCTGGGCTGAGGAACACGACCTGATTGACCATTATGTATACCTTGCTGTATCAGCCGACATCAAAGTGGGCGTAACCCGTCATCATCAGATTCCTTCACGCTGGATTGACCAGGGAGCAAATATGGCAATTAAAATAGCCAAAACACCCAACAGGCATATTGCAGGGATAATTGAGGTTTGGCTTAAGCAATATTTTACCGACCGGACTAACTGGCAATCAATGTTAATGACTTCCGGAAACAAGAATGCAGACCTTATTGGAGAAAAGCAAAAAGCACTGAAATTATTACCTGCAGAACTTCAAAAATATAGGTGTAATGATGATGATATCACAAAGATAAATTATCCAGTGACCGATCTTCCTGAAAAAATAAAAAGCTTAAGCTTTGACAAAAACCAGGATATCAGGGAAATATTGAACGGAATCAAAGGACAGTATCTTATATTTAAAAATAATACTGCTCTTAATATTAGAAAACACAACGGCTATTATTTAACATTCTCATATTAACTTCATAATTACTTTTTAAACAAAATGACTGAAAAATCAATATTAAAAATTATCGAATACTGAATTTTCTGTTACTTCGCATACGCAAAATTTATTTATTTTGCTGAAAAAAACAATCAGGCTCAGGCGATTGAAAATAATAAGTACTAAAAATATAACAGATGGACAATTTAGACTGGCAGAATTTAGGTTTCGGATATCGTGATACAGATTATAATATAAGATGTTACTATCGCAATGGCAACTGGGGGGAATTAGAAATTAGTTCTTCAAATATCATAAATATGCATATTGCAGCTACTTCCCTTCATTACGGGCAGGAGGTATTCGAAGGATTAAAAGCCTTTAAGGGTAAAGACGGGAAAATCCGTATCTTCAGAATGGATGAAAATGCAAAACGAATGCAGTTTTCATGTGAGGGGATACTGATGGCCAACATATCGGTTGAAAAATTTAAGGAAGCAGTGCTTCTTGCTGTTAAGATGAACGAACGGTTTGTGCCTCCATACGAAAGCGGTGCATCCCTCTATATTCGTCCTCTGATGGTTGGTACGAGTCCTGAGATAGGAGTAAAACCCGCCAACGAATATCTTTTCATGGTATTTGTAATGCCGGTAGGCCCGTATTTCCCTGAAGGTTTTAAACCAACAGACCTCATCATAATGAGAAATTATGACAGGGCTGCCCCACAGGGAACCGGAAAATACAAAGTTGGAGGTAATTATGCTGCCAGTATGCAAGCAGGTAAAATTGCTAAAAATCAGGGATTTTCAGCTGTCCTTTACCTTGACAGCAGAGAAAAAAAATATATAGATGAATGCGGTCCGGCAAACTTTTTCGGGATAAAAAACAATACATACATTACCCCTCTCTCTGATTCAATACTTCCATCTATAACAAATAAAAGCCTGATGGTGCTTGCTGAAGAAATGGGATTGAAAGTTGAACGCCGGAAAGTACCGTTTGAAGAATTATCAACTTTTGAAGAGATAGGGGCATGTGGAACTGCAGCTGTTATATCTCCAATAAAAGGCATATATGACGCCGATAACGATAAATGGTTTAGTTATGGCACCGAACCCGGAAAATGGTCAACCAAATTATATAATAAACTTCGGGCTATTCAGTACGGCGATGAGCCGGATAATTATAACTGGGTGGAATTAATCTGAATTATTTTTGAAGACAAGAAGCATGGAGTTTTTCAATATACTTCCTTTGATCAGCTTTATAATAATTGCGATTGCTATAATTAGCAGAATTCTTTACCTCCGGTCAAAGGGAGTTCTTGTAACTTCAAAAAAAACTGAAACTCCGGCATATCAGTTGTTGGTATACCCTGTTTTCGGTTTATTGTTACTGCTTTGGATGTTACAGTTGATTAAAATAGCATTCCATCTGCCATTCAATATACTGCCTTCATGGTTACAGGAAAGGGTAATACTATCAGGATTTTTAAGTATTACGGTGTTTATTATTATTATTATATCACTGGCTTTACTGGTCCTCTCTTTAATACACTTTAAAGAATCATTAAGATTCGGACTTGACAGTAATAATCAGGGAAAACTTATAACATCCGGTGTTTTTGCTATCTCAAGAAATCCGTTTTTTTCGTCTGTTAACCTTTACTTCACAGGGTTGGCATGTTTATGGCCGAGCCTGTTTTTTATATTAATGGCTGTACTGTCCATTTTCAGCATCCATCTGTTTATTCTTAAGGAGGAAAAATTTCTGAAAAAGTATTATGATGATGATTATATGAACTATGCCAATAATGTAAGGAGATATCTTTAAGTTTAAAAGAAGGAACATTCACAATAATAAATGTTCCTTCTTTATAATCATTCAGCTTCAGTTAACTCCTTTTCAGAAATACTATTTGCAACCACTGAAAAGTCCAGGGAAAAAGTATCATAGATCATGTTATCCCCCAAACTTGCAAAAAACTTTCCGGAACCATATTTTATATCATAAAGGGTCCTGTCGATTTCAATAGTGCCTTTCGCTGTCAGTTTCCCGTTTTGATTACTTACATCAGCGTGGAATGTGACCGGCTTTGTAATCCCTTTAATAGTGAGGTCCCCATTAAATATCTGTTCTTTATCACTCTTTACTTTAACCTCTCTGATAACCAGGGTTGAAACCGGATAGTTGTCAACTGAAAAAAAATCATCCGATTTTAGATGACCTACCAGTTTTTTGTTCATTGCCACATTATTAAGGTCTTCATTGACAATACTGTTCATATCCATCTCAAATATACCTGACTGGATAATTCCATCCTGCACTTCTAATTTCCCCTTTTTCAGGCTTATAGTACCGTAGTGTGTGCCTGCCACCTTTTTTCCTGTCCATTTTACATTACTTTCACTTTTATCTATCTCATAATTTGATGCTGAAAGATTAAAAGTCAGTATGGCATTTAAAAAAAGTATCCCTATTATTTTTACAGTTGATTTCATCTGTTTCATAATTTATCTTTATTTATAATTTATAATAAAGACAAAAAAGTCTTCTTTTTGTTTAAATGCCACCATCTTCAGTTTTATTCTTCCACAAGAATTTCAGTTGCGAGGTCAATTGCTCTCTTATACAAAGCGCTCACTCCGCAATATGTATCTTCTGAAAGCTTCACTGCTTTTTCGAGGTTATCTTTGGGCAGATCTTTACCTTTAAACTTATAAATAACTTTTATTTTATGATAGTATTTGGGATGCTCGTCGGTTAAATCACCTTCCACTATAACGTTAAATGATTCGGGAAAAACTTTCATCTTT
>JAAYJR010000199.1 GCA_012522835.1 Bacteroidales bacterium | reverse complement strand
GTTTTTTCCTGTTTTCCTTTTTTGCAGGTAAACTGGTTTCCTTCTGCTTCGGGTTTTGCAACACAATCCGTTCCTCAAGATTATCTGATATAAAAAGTAATGCTGCCACTGTATGTTTGCAAATGCTCCCCCAGTCGAAAGGGCATGTGCAGGTAGTTTGTATGTTTTTGCTGTTTATTCCTTTTATCAATACCTGGTATTTTTTTGAGCCTAAAACTGTGAATTTCCAACTATCTGTTTTTTCTATATAATCATCGAATAACACCTTTTTATTTCTGTACAAATCCCTGCCACGATTTGCCACTGTAGCGGAAGTGTAGAAATTAATATGCCTGCTTATGTGTTCTTTTATGTAATAGTAGTCGGTACTCATCTACAAGTTGGTTTGTAATCTGTAAATGTAATCGGAAAATGAGTATCCAAAATTAAGGATTTCATATTTTCAGACAAGGTTTAGCAAAACTTTAATCTTCTTTATAAAGATTTCAACTGGTTCCAAAAGAGGTAAAACTTCGCCTTCTGATAAGTCAAAAAAATCATTATAATTTCCTTTTTGTCTCCAGTCAATCAAATTTGAATAACTTCCCTGGTTACATTCTGATAAAATGGCGTAACTGTATGTCGGGTTTCCCAATCATTCTTTTCATAAACGAATATTGAGAATGCTTCCTCTGTTTCTAATTCAAGTGGAATGAGATGATGCCTGAATCGCTGTTCGTCTTTTAAAGTTACCGGATAGTTGGTGAGAATTAATAAATCCCAGTCGGAATCTTTTTTATAATCACCTCTTGCCCGTGAACCAAAAAGGTATACCTCAGCCATTGGGTCAACTTCATGGATCCATTCTGCAATGATTTTTTTTGTTTGTTCAACTTTAGTGACCATAAAACAAAAATAGTAAAAAAGTATTATACAGCCTTTTGCTGATTTACAAAATTAAAAAAACTCTTTTTTAATCATACTTTTTGAGGAGCTTCCGCAATAATTACCTTCATGCTTCGTATAGAATAAAATTGACTGACAGGGTAAATTATGCAAACTGTAAAAAAGATCATCTTTTATGTTTTGATAGCGGCAGCCTTTTTATCTGCCTGTAAAAGAAATCCGTTGAAAGTTGACATATCAGGAATTGAGGAAGAGATTGAAATTGTGAGGTTTGAGCAGGAACTATTTAAACTTCCCCTGAAAGATACTATGGAAGAGCTGAGTACCCTGCGAAGCCAATATCCAGGCTTTTTTGACCTGTTTACCTGGAAGGTCATCGGCATTGGAGGTATTGAGGAGGAATATTTTCCGGAGATAATGTCGGAGTTTCTTACCGACACGATGATCATGAAAGCAAGATCTATGGCGGATCAGGAATTTTCAGACTTCGAAAAGATTGAAAAAGACCTTACAGAAGCTTTTAAATATTATAAGTATCACTTTCCGGAGAAGGAGCTACCAACTATTTATACTATGATTTCCGGGTTTAACCAGTCTGTTGTTACTGCTGAAAATATAATTGGTATCAGCCTTGATAAGTATCTGGGAAGTGATTGCAGTTATTACAGGATGCTTAGCAATGTACCTTCCTATAAACTGCCCAATATGAATTCCCTAAAAATGATATCAGATGTTGTTTATGCATGGGGATTAACAGAATTTGAACAGGCTGGTGCTGCAACAACTGTGCTGGACAATATAATTTATCAGGGTAAGCTGATGTATTTTATTGATGCTCTCCTGCCGGAGATGCATGATACGCTTAAAATTGGCTATACAGGTAAACAGCTTAATTGGTGCATAGACAATGAACCCCAGATGTGGAATTATCTTGTTGAACACAAAATGCTGTATTCTAATAAACGTATGGATATCCTGCGTTATATCAATGACGGCCCCTATACGACAAGTTTTCCTGTTGAATCGCCTCCGCGGACTGGCATCTGGATTGGTTGGCAGATCGTAAGGGAATATATGAAAAAGCATAAGGAAACTACCCTTGTACAACTGATGGGTAATAACGATTATCAGCAGATTTTAAACGATTCGGGATATTATCCTGAATAAAAAAACCCGGAAGACATTGGCCGCCGGGTATTTTTTTACTAAGACAAATGCTTTTTAGAGCTCTTTTATTTTTATATTTTTAAACCAGACGTCATCGCCATGGTCCTGCAATGCAATGTATCCTGATTTAGCCACTTCTGCCCAGTCAGGATTCAACGCCGGAAATTTTGAATCTGCTACAAGGTTTTTCCAGTCGTCTGTCCACAGGTGGTATTCCAAAACTGTCTCACCGTTTTGTTTGTGTACTACTGTGCCATTGTAGACCAGTATCTCTGCCGAGTTCCATTCCCCGGCAGGCTTAGTGTTCTGAGGATTAGCAGGTATCAGGTCATACAGTGAGGCGGCTTTCCTGTTGCCGTCTTTGCCAAGATTAGAATCAATGTGTCTGTCATTGTCCAATATCTGAAATTCCGGAGCAGTTTTGTAAATCGGCCAGTCTTCAACTTCTTTACCGAGGTAAAAAATACCGGAGTTGCCACCTTCTCCGATCTTCCAGTCGATTTTCAGATGAAAATTACTGAACTCTTTATTATACAGGATGTCTCCTCCGTCTTCAGAACCGGCTTCTCCCTGTCCGGATCCTTTGCAGTGAAGAGTGCCGTCAACTACTTCCCATCCTGCCGGGAAATGATCCTTGTTCACTCCCCTCCATCCGGTATTGGTCGTTCCGTCAAACAGCAGGGTCCAGCCCTCTGCTTTCTCTGAACTGGCCAGTTCATTTGGGCCTGCGGGCTTCTCAACCTCAGCCTGTTTTTCTTCGGTAACCTCAACTGACTTTTTCCGTCCACCTGTGCATGAAATTGCAAATATCATCATACTTGTTAAAAGAAAATAAATTATGTTTTTCATAGCTATTGATTTTTTGGTTAAAATTTTCATAATGATCAATTTTTATACAAAAATAATTCAAAATCATCATATACCCAACAAATAATCATTCTTTAAATTAATTAAAAGGTTAAGATTTAAGTTTGGAAAATGATAAATGCAATAGAGTATTATTCGTAAATTTCGGGAACAAAATAATTATCTATGAGTATTTCAGGAAAAACAAAAAGGATTGGGATATTAACCGCGGGTGGTGACTGTCCGGGATTAAACGCAGCTATCAGGGGAGTCGGTAAAACTGCCATTAAAGAATACGGGATGGAAGTTTATGGATTTACTGCCGGTTTTTCAGGCTTGATAAACGGAGATTACATAGTATTAAAAGAGTCGCAGCTTTCAGGAATTTTAACTGTCGGGGGCACAATTCTTGGCACCTCCCGTGAAAAACCTTATAAAGGTTATGAAAATGGCAATAGTGAACAGGATAAACCTGAAAGGATATTAAGTACATATAATGATCTGGGACTTGACTGTATTGTTTGTATCGGCGGCAACGGAACAATGAAAACAGCGCATATGATTTCTCAGGAGGGCATGAATGTGATAGGTATTCCCAAGACTATTGATAATGATGTTTGGGGCACTGATGTTACTTTTGGATTTGATTCGGCAGTGCAGATCGCCACAGAAGCTATTGACCGCCTTCATAATACAGCCAACTCCCACCAAAGGGTCATGATCATTGAGGTAATGGGACATAATGCCGGTTGGCTTGCCTTATACTCCGGAATGGCAGGAGGAGGTGATATCATTCTTATTCCTGAATTACCTTATAATATCCGTTCTGTTTGTAAAAAAATAGAGAGTCGTTATGAAGAGAAGAAACCATATTCTATAGTGGTAGTAGCCGAGGGAATAGATCATCCGAAAAATCGCTCCGCAGGGTCTTATATCGCTGAGGCTGTAAAAATTTATACAGACATGGAAACCCGTGAGACAGTATTGGGTTATACTCAGAGGGGCGGAAGCCCGACTCCGGGCGACCGGATTCTCGCTACCCGCTATGGAGCTTTTGCTGCACAATGTATAGCGGAAGGCTGTTATGGGACTATGGTTGCTATAGATAAAGGTGAGCTAACAACAGTGCCGCTAAGCGAAGTGGGAAATAAATTGCGGCTGGTTGATCCTGATAATACTCTTATCCTGAAAGCAAGGAAGATGGGTGTGTCATTTGGGGATGAGGAGATATAAAGAATCATCTGAATCCGTCGGCTCAAGCCGACGGCAATGGATAAAGCCCTGATGTATAGCAGTTAGTTGTTCAAGAGCTTATCCCTTGCCGTTCGCTTGAGCGAACGGATGCATAATAATGCAGGGAAATTTATTATAT
>JAAYJR010000365.1 GCA_012522835.1 Bacteroidales bacterium | reverse complement strand
GAATTCTACTTTTTCTTTCATTGCAACTTGGATTAAAGTTTTTACCGTTGCAATTTAACTCTTATATTCATTTCCTTTTGTGAGGGCTCCTTAAAAATTAACGTCATCACTCATGGGGGTTTCATCTGAATATAACTTAGTTAAATATTTAAAATTCAATTATTTATATAAAGGGGTGTTATCCCATAAAATCCATCTACTTTTTTTCTGTAGCAAAAAAAAGTAGCAAAAAAAAGCCACCGCTGAAGAAAAAATAGCTAAAACTGAAGACCTGACTAATATTAATCATTTAAAATTCAGGTAATACCAGAAGGTATTGCCAAATTTTTCATTCAACTTTTTTTGTGTTGCTTTCATATTTGCCCTGCCTTGTCTCATATAATCAACATACTGATTAAATCTTGCTTTCGTTTCATCACTTATTTCAAATCCGTACATTTCAGGAAATTTACCTGTCGTGTTATAATAAACCAGCAATACCTCCTCGATATGACGGGGAATTTTATCGTAGCCTAAAGTATTAAATTTATCAATATTATTAACCACGGCTTCAACATTTTTCATGAGCATATACTCACACATTTTATATTCAAAAATTGGCTTACCTGGATTAGAGTCAAGCAGTAAATTTATATTTTCCTGTGGCATCCCTATTTTGATAAAAAAATCACCCTGAGGCAGCAACTTTAATTTTGGCCCCAGTTCAGCGTGAGCCTTAACTTTTTCGGAATCATACAGCATTTTTTTGTATTCCTGTGCCCATCCCTTATAAGTAATTGACCTTTCTAAAATATTTAAATATTTTTCAGCCATTCGATAATTACCGTTGATAAGGTTCGTTTTTACAAGCATTTTAATATTTTGGGGACGGTGGCCATAAACCACCATAGTCTCATATGCCCACCGATGTGCTTCATTTATAAGGCCAACAGTGTAATAGAAATAGCCTCCTCTTTCAAGATGTTCACGGCTCATTGGCAAAAGAATAGCATTTACCCCAAAATCCTGGCCTCCAAAAAATAGCCTGTCACATAGTTTCCCATCTTCTGCTAATGCAATATTATAAAAATACTGGCCTATTTGATTTTTAGAATATACCTTCTCCTGAAGCTCTATTGCATCATCCCATCTGTTTTCATACACATATTTTTGAATCTGAAATACATGCCGGGCTCTTGGATTATGCAGTTTTGCCAGAAAGATAAAAGTTAAGCCAAATATAAATAGCAGTGACACAACCTGCAGAATCCCGGATAATTTATTTTTCACTCTTGCAGAACCGGATATTTTTACCACAAAAGAATATAATATAATATATCCGGTTAACAGGTAAAAGATATTATAATGCCCGGGATCTTTTACCAAAGGCAATGAATCCATAAAAAATTTACCTGCCGGCTGAGGCAATAAATAAAAATAAAAAATCAAAAAAGAGATACCAGTCATTACCACCATCAATCCGAAAGTATAAAACAGTGACTGCCCCTTTCCGAAAATTATAAAATATACTATTGTCATTAAAAGAAAAATCCACGCATAAAATCCTGTCAAATAATAAAATAAAGGGAAAAAAATCAGGACTGTCAGGTGATTCTTATAAAGTACCAGTAAAAAATATAATAAAAGAGCCAGAATGCCGAGGGTATATTCCAGCTTGTGGTAATAATGCGTTTGCATTAACAATAGTAAAACAGGAGGTATTAAAACTAAAAACAGAGTAAAAGGGCCCTCATAACCCAATTTCCTGGTAATTTTTAAAAACACTATTCCTGTCAATATTAAACTTATCGATATGATCAATGAACCTGCAACAGGATAGATATAAAACTGTGTAAGAAAATTATTTATAAGTTCGAGAGGACCTCCGGATCTAATAAAATACTCTTTAACTGATTCGTATGACAATACAAAAAGAGATTGGTCCTCCTGAAAGAGTAGTATATAGTCCCCCCACCAAAGAAAATAAACAAAAGAAAGGATGAAAAGAAATTTAAATGAATACAAAATATAATTAGTCCTGTTTTTTCTCTTACTATCCATTTTCAAGTTTCAATGTTAGATTAATATTTACTTGCGATTGCCATGTTCCACTTCAGAAGGATTTTCTTCCTTTGTAATTTCCATCCATCCCGGTGGTGCATCCTCCGGATTCACTGTTGTAACAATAATTGGCTGTTCATTGGAAGCTTTTTCAAAATCCCTGGGTTTTATTCTGATCCTTCCTTTTATAAATTCAGGAATATTATAGGTCAGTGGCATTCTGTCATAAATTGTCGGGTCTCTCTGAGGAAGAACAAATGGTTTTCCCACCTTATCAGGTGATTCAAAATAGGCAAAATATGGAAAAGCAGAGAGACCGTCTCTTCTTTTACTGCTAAAAACCAGCCATTTCCCGTTAGATGACCACCCATGATAGCTTTCGGTATCATCGCTGTTTATATTCATTTTCATATAATTTCCATCTCTCAGGTCGAGAAGATAGAGGTCTGCCTCCTTATACCAGATTGGAAAAGTTCCATAATCATGAAGGGTAAACACAAGGTAATTGCCGTCGGGTGAAATTCTCGGGAAAGACACACTTTTATCCATTCCGCCGGCATCAAACACAATTTCAGTTTCGCCAAATGATCCTGATTCAGAGTCAAAGGATTTTCTAACCAAATCATAATGAATAGTCTCAATACTTTCAACATCAATAGCTTCATCAATTTTTGCTGCCATACAAAAATAGAGATACCTGCCATCAGGAGACCAACCAGGAAAAGTTTGATAATAAGATAGTGAGTCCGACTCCTTAATATAGAAAACTTCATTCTCTTTAGTATCATAAAGGATCAGGGTAGCCAGAAGATCATAGCATCGTATGTTTTTATGTGGATTGGCATCAAAACTCAGAAGCACTTTACTTGAGGTAAAAACTACGTATCGCCCGCCGGGATGCCATGAAGGGTACGTAGCGCCAAGAGGCATATCTTCCGTTTTTAAAGTAATTCTGCTGATCTGTCCATTATCAACAAAATAGGTATCACCTTTAGAGCCACGGATATGAATAAAAAACTTATCAGGGTCATATTGATTAAATGAATGACAATTTATACAATTGTTATCAAGAATCTGGTTTTCTACAAAAGCCTCTTCTCTGAATGTTTCAAGTGATCTCTGGACAATTTTCATTGTATACCAGGCAATATATCCGGGATACATTAAACGGTAACTCAAATAGGGATCAATCTCCTCCTCAGCGACAGATACCGAAAATGGCCTAAACTTTTTTTCACTGTTATTATTCCGTTCAATCGAAGATATCTGAATATTTATTTCACCACCTCTGTTTTTTTCAAGTAGTTTCCGCCATGATCTTTTTGAAAATCTCACGATCCCGTTCGCAGAGGAAAATGATACCTGAGAATTATCTGCAGGCGATGTTACATCTATTTTAAAAGATTGCCCCTCTTCCTGAATTACAAAATTCATTGGCGCAATATTGGGGGGTATTGTAACACCGGAATAATCGGGATCAATATCGGGTATCCTGTCTATAACCTGGACATCATTATTCCTTAATGAATTACATCCGAAAAGTACAAAAAAGGATATAACAGATAAAAACAGAACTCGCATACTAAATATTTTCATTATAAAGTCAGGTTTAGGTAATTATATATGAACATTTCTCAGATATTCATTTTTACCTGGTTTGCTGCTACTTTCCAAACTCTGATTTCCAAAGATCGTAATAACTGATCAGTTTAATATTTTTTTCCTGTATTATTTTTTTTGCTTCAGCAGAACACAGAAGTTCTGTTACACTCTCTCTTTCAGGCTCACCGATTCCCGGATGCACTGCTGTCATCCATCTTCCCGGTTTAAGGCTATTCAATGCATCGAAAAAAAATTGTTGCTTTTGTAAATCAAATGGAGGAGGAGCATAATATATAATCTGGCCATCAGGCATTT
>JAAYJR010000193.1 GCA_012522835.1 Bacteroidales bacterium | reverse complement strand
TAACCGGCTTTTTTTCAATTGTTTTGATTGGAAGGAAAGGGCCTTTAGCCTTCAGCATTTCATCTTCAAGAGTGAAGATCCCGCGGCGTATCCCCTCAGTTTCCCCGGCAAAAATTTTACATCCCTCTTTGGTAATCTTCAGACGGAAAGCCTCCCCTTCAATATCCGGAGCGGGTACAGATTCGATAATATATTTACCTTCAGAGGATTTAACCCCGCCTGCTTCCATAAAATTTTCAAGATCCACCCAGGCAGTTTCGAGAAGTTGGCCGGGATCAGGAAAATTCTTTTTAACAGTTATTCCCTCCGAGAGGTCTGCCTGCCGGTCGTTTGGATGAGAGGGCTGCCATGCGTGTTTTGTCCACAGAGGTAATTGCAGCTCTTCTATAAATTTCCAGGTTTCCTCACCCGGCTGGGGAGGGATATTAGCAAGATAAAGACTGTCACCAAATACAGTTTCAGTAATATCAGGGTGTTGTGAGCAACTAAAAACAGACAACACAATCGCAATAACTGGCAACAGGAAATCTTTTAAGTTCACAGGTGTATTATAATTATAGGTTTAAGATGAATGTTATTTTAGTCTATCCTGACTTTTGCAACAACCTTTCTGACCTTTTGGTTTTCTCCTGATTTAACACCCGGTCTGTGGGCATCATCCGGGAAAAAAACAAAAAACCTGTCGGGACGGGCTATCCTGTAATTATCTGATGAGGTCTCTGAAAAAGATGCATCAATTTTGCTGTCATAAGGAGCAGTAATTGTAGTCTCATCAAGAGGCTTAACGCCTATTTTTTCCTCTCCCGCTACCAGGTACTGGATGTCAGCATATTTCCTGTGTGCCTCATATTTTGTCTTCTCCTCATTTCTGGTGACATACTCCTCGACGTTAACAAAAAGATTTTCTCCGTCAAGTTCATATCGTCCCGGATCCAGTGCAGACAGGTTTTGTTCATTAAGAAAAGCAAAAGCTTTGTCCCATCGTTCGCTGTTCTTAAAATATTGCTTAGCAAACTCCCGTTTGTCAACCGTTTCATCGGGTTGCACACTCCAGCCTTGTCTCCATTCACCCTTGCTGAACCATTCGCTCAATTCTTTTTCACTCCAATCCCGGGAGGGATCATTTTTTTTATTGTTACATCCTGATGTCATGATAATCACTAATAAGGTAATAATTAAATTTGTTTTCACAGGTCTGTTTTTAATAGTTTAAATAAATATCCTAATCAAATTCTTTATCGTTACAGAAATAAAAAACTTTATTGTCTCTGCTCATAATTGCTTTTTGCCTCTTTTTCCAGTCTGATTACCTCCATTACAATCTTCATTTCGATATCCGGAGCCCAGGGAGTAGTAAATATTGCTGCCCTTGTCCCTTCGTAGTCACCTTCGCTCAAAACTCTTGTGGATGGTATATATCCAATTACTTCGTTAGCATAAGCCATCACAAACAGGTCATCCCCAAATATCTGCTTTAACCTGATGCCATAATCCACAACAACTTCGCTTCCTAAGATAACCATGTTTTGTTCGCCAATTTTCCAGAATTGTACTGGATAAGGATATGAGGTCATTAATGATTTTCCTTTTTCCAGTTGGCTTAGATGGACTTTTGCCTTGTGAATAAGGTAGTCGGGAATAGATGCTTCTTTAATCATTTTTATGAGATCATCTTTTGTCGGAACAGGGTTGGCGAATCCCAGCTCCACTTTTGAGAAGGCAGTCGATAAAACCGGCGACAACTCTTTCATAGGTTCACTGATAACAGCCTCAACAGCAGCAGCCAGAGTTTTTCCATACTGGACAGCATAAGAAACAGTACCGCGTGGCAAGGGATTTTGATCAGCACCTGTTCCTGCAAAGAACATAGCGGTAGTCCCCGGATAATCTTTTTCCAGCTCTATCTGGGCAAAGCCGGCATAATCACCCGAGAATTTATATATTCCTATGGTTGTATTATGACAGGCATAGCCAAAAACCATTGCAAGTAGTTCCTCTTGTGAATTTGTCACCTTAATTACAGGAACGGAATGGTCAACAGGTCCGTCTAACTCTTTGCTTAACTCAGTAACAGTTGTTTTAGACCTGTGCAGCCGGCGGTTTACAGCAAATCTTGCAACCCCCTGTCCGGAAGATACCCGGGCAGGTTCCATTGAATTCAGAGCCTTTCCGACGATATCCACAATCTGGTCTTCGACCTTTTCTGAATAGCTGATCGTTTTATTCCTCTGTTCTGCAGAGTGCTGGCCGGTAAGATTGTCATCATACAGATAGTCCTCCGGATCCATCATTAATTCAGGACCAGTATGTGTATGTGAGCTGCTAAGTATCACCTGGTCATCCGACAGGCCATACAGATCTTTCAGCCGTTGCCTGATTCTTCCCGACATATAACTTCCACGGAAGCCAATCAGGTCGGTAGTCACCAGAACAGCCTTTTTGCCATTGGCATCCTGCAGTGCCAGTGCTTTTGCCCACAGATCCACCACTTTGCCTTCAGATGGGCGGTTTCTGGAGGCATATCCGGCCATCCATACCGGTTCATCAGGAGTTATAATAACTTTGGAAACACCGGCTTTCCATCCGGATGAGTTATTATTTTCATTGGTGGAGGAAAACGAATAATTGCATAATAGTATCAGAAGGACAGAAAAAGACAGATTCAGGTACTTCATCCGGTTAAAATTTTATAATTATTTAAAAATAAACTAATTAAAAATTTGAGAATCCCGATTTTAGTCAGGAGAACCACTTCGTTCTCAAATAATTTTTTTAAACAATTGCTTTTATGAAACGAGTCATGCATTATTTTCTTTAAATGCCAAACATTTCTTTGACGAGTTCTATCTCATACTTTCTAAAATTATTAATATTGATGAGATAAATTTTTTGTTTAAAAAAGTTCAAGGACGCTTAATATGTTACATTTTATTACAAACATAAACAAAATAGTTATAATATGTTGATATTTAACAGGCTGTTTGGGTGTTTTTTGTGTTGGCAGTTTTCGGGGGGTTAATGTTCTTACTTAAAAAAATTAAGTAAAATATCTGCCTATTTGTAAAGTATATTTTACATTTAGACCAACAATTTGTAAAATAAGCATTTGAGTTTCTATTAAAAGCAACATGCACTGACTTTATTTAAATCAGTGCATGTTTTTATATCCGGCGGACTGGTTGCCGGGTCAGAATATTCAGATTATTAGTTTACGATTTTTGCATTGCGGAAGGCATTTAATAGTTCTTCCTTTGTGGCTTTGGTAGCTTTCAGGTAGCGGCGGTTGCTAACCGGGACAGATATATTATTTCTGAGGTTAGTAATTTTTGCTTCCCTGCCAAGAGTTTCATAAAGTTTTACATCTGACTTTTTGAGTGGCAGTTCCAGCTTTTTGTTGCCAGAGATATGCCAATAGACGACATACCATTCCCCATTTCTTTCAAAGATAAATGCACGCACATCCC
>JAAYJR010000250.1 GCA_012522835.1 Bacteroidales bacterium | reverse complement strand
ACCGAATGTTTATGATCAACCTGCTCAATTATTACCAAAATATCGGAGACGATACTATTATCAGCTTTCCTGAAACTACCCGGAAAAGACTCCTTCGTTTTAAAGTTAACAGCCAGTGTTTCTGACCCAAGCCTTCTTTTTACAGCAGACCAGAAAGCAGTCTGCTGCACGATAGGGGTTGAAAACAATTGCTCATTCTCTTTTAAATATACGTCAAAAAGCATTTCTACCGTTTTTCCGGGGGCATAACCTGGTAAATCAATTCGAGAGTTTTTTCCACAAGTTCCTGACCTCCCTCCGGACCAAGAAGTGTACTTGCAGGTACTGCTCCATATGCACCGCCTGCAATTGATCTTTCTGTCGGCAGATAAGTGCCGCCACCTGCAAGCTGTACAATAAATGTCTGAATTGCAGAACTCCTCGCCTTAATTCTCATACCATAGTCCAGATATAGCTCAAACGGGTTCGTCGCAATAACTATGTCTCCTAAACGCACTACATGAAGTTCTACAGGAAGTTTTGGCTGCACTTTCTCCAGGTCGTAACGTTCCTTCACACTCTCTCCCCTTCTGAGATATGAATGTATCCTGGTTATATCTCTGTACCATCTCTCCTTTTCCTTCAGGGAAGGATTTTCATTCAACTCTTTCAACATCTCCTCGTACTGCTTTCTGTAACCTTCAGCTTCCCTGACTGCGTCATCCACATCCTTTTGACTGATCAGCCTTCTTGACAATTCTGCTCTCTCCATTTTATGTACCAGAGGCGGGTTCCAATCTATATGATCAGCCATATATGGATATACATCAGTTACAGCATCAGCAATCTGATTAGCTATCTTCTTTCTGTAACCCATTCTAAGCCTTAATCTCTCTTCTATGTTATCGGGCATAGGGTACATCATCTCCTGCATACGCTGTTCTGCCCTGGCCCCAACCATTATTACCGTTCCCTGATCACCTGCAGACGCGCACTGGGGAAGTACAAACACTCCATCTCCCAAACGGGTCTTCAGTTCTTCTCTTGTCTCATACCAAAAATCAGCACTTACAAAAAATTCACCTCCGGTAACCTGGCAATCTGCTGCAATATTAATTACAACACCGGTAAGATTCTTCTTATTATCCCAAGTATATATAAGGTTAATGGTATGGTCTTCAAATCCCTCAATATGGCTGAATCCGGGCCTGTTTGTACTGCCTGTTTTGATGGTCTCACCCGAAAGCTGTGACTGAAGCCTGTTACGGGCCACAACTGCATGTCCCAGTCCATAGCTGATACCTCCGGGCTGACGGTTCTTCCATGCCTCTTCTGCCCCCTTGGCTATTCTTTTGGAAATAAAATCAAGACATTCAGCAGGCGACATAGCATCCAGTTCAACACCGTAAATACTTTTTGAATCGGGTGCAGAACTTACATAAGGAGCAGTATGGCTGTGAGTAGCATGAATAATAATATTCTCTGCTTTTAATTCAGGCAGGGAGCTTGTGATCAATCCCCTTACCCTGTCGCGTAAATTGTTTTTTGAGCCATCCCGCATATCATCACTTATACCCACCAGGTCACAACTGATCATTATCACCTTCTCTGAAGAAGGACCACTTCCATTTTCCAGGGCCATAGATGTTGCATATACAGGGTCGTGAACCGCTTCTGAAACACGAGCATGGAACTGCCCGCTTAATAAAACCGGTTTATCAGGAGTAATATCTGTCATTGACCAGCCAATCTTAAAATTTTCTGATGCAACTTCTTTATTTACAGATACTTTATTTTTTTCTCCGGTACTGCCGTTTGATAAAACTGAAAACAGACAAAACGGCACAATCAATCCAACAAATTTCAAATAATTCATATTCGTATGTATTTAATTAAGTTAAGGTCAAAATATATTTTAAAATTCTGCTATAGTCGGAAACTTCAAATATAAACAAATTTTGATGTACTATAGTAATTTTAGCATGTCAAACTGACAGGATGATTGCCACATATTAATACTAAGTACCGATTGACTATTGTGCTAATGGCTAATTGGTTGATTTACTATTGATTCCCCATTTAATTCAGAGGCATATGGCATACCTTTTGAGGATTTCCTTTCGAAAGTTAAACTATTAAAATCAGGAGCTATGAAAAAAATCGGATTAGTAATTACAGCTGCAATATTAGGGGGCATTATTACATTTTCAGCATTAAAGCTTACCGGTTCTAACCAGGCCCGGATTGTAAAAATTGAGCACCTGCCCAACACGGCATCAACAGTACCAACTCATTACGGACCCGCAGCAGGAGAGGCCTTTCCACCAGATTTTACAGGTGTGTCCAAAAAGGTTATGCCTGCAGTCGTTCATATTAAATCGACCCGTTTACAAAAATTCAGGGATCACCAGTATAGAAATTATCCCGATCCCTTCAGGGACTTTTTTGACGATGACCTGTTCAGACACTTTTTCGGGCCCGGATTCAGGAATCAATCTCCCGGACAGATACCTCAGGAACCAAGGGCTAGGATTGGCACAGGATCTGGGGTAATAATCAATTCTGACGGTTATATAGTTACTAATAACCATGTTATAGACAACTCTGATGAAATTGAAGTGACCCTTGACGACAACAGGGTATTCAAAGCAAAAATTATCGGCACTGACCCCTCAACGGATCTTGCACTTCTTCAAATCAAAGAGAAAAACCTGCCATCAATACCATTTGCTGATTCAGACGGCGTAGAAGTTGGAGAGTGGGTGCTGGCAGTGGGTAATCCCTTTAATTTAAACTCAACGGTAACTGCAGGTATTGTGAGTGCAAAAGGGCGTAATATCAACATTCTGCAGGACAGAAGTGCAATTGAATCATTTATTCAGACCGATGCTGCCATAAATCCCGGAAACAGCGGGGGTGCACTGGTTAACCTGCGGGGAGGCCTGATTGGCATCAATACTGCCATTGCTAGTCCGACAGGCGCTTATGCAGGTTACGGATTTGCCATTCCTTCAAATATTGTTTCCAAAGTAGTTGAGGACCTTCTGCAATACGGTATAGTACAAAGAGGTTATCTGGGTTTGATAATAAGGGATGTAACAGGTGAACTTGTCTCTGAAAAAAACCTGAAAATCTCAAACGGGGTTTATGTTGACAGCCTTGCCACTAACAGTGCAGCCGGAGACGCAGGCGTTAAGGAAGGGGATGTTATCATTGAGGTTGATGGCAACATGGTTAGAAACACTGCCAAATTACTGGAAATAATCGGGAGGCATCATCCCGGTGACAAGGTTGTACTGAAAATTGACAGATCCGGGAAAAAGATGGATTTTCCGGTCACCCTGAGGAACCAGCAAGGTGAAGAGAAGATGATAAAATCCGACAGTGAAGATATCCTTGGTGTTCTTGGTGTGGAACTGGAGGAAATTGACAAACAAACAGCAAAATTTCTGGGTATTGATAATGGACTGAGGATCACAAAATTATATCCCGGAATACTTCAACAACACACTGAAATAAGAGAAGGATTTATCATCACCAAAGTTGACGGCAATGAAATAAAATCAGTTGACCAGTTCAAAAAATATCTGGAAAAGAAAACCGGCGGAGTTATGTTAGAGGGTGTATATGAAGACTATCCAGGTACATATTACTATGCCTTCGGACTTTAACTAAAAAGCTATTTTGATTAACATTTAAATCAATTAATATTATATTTGGAAATCTGAATATTTAACTTTGAAAAAAACACTATGTCGAGAACTTTATGCACGCTGACCGGGTTGATTCTGCTTTTGTCTGTAACCCGGTGCTCTTTTTTCCAAAAAGACACAATTAAGATAAAAGTCGATCAGACGGATTATATAACCCGGGAACTGCCTGTTTCTGCTGATATACAGCTACCTGAAAAATTCAGGGGCATGCAGGCTGAAGATGTTGGAATTACATTAAAATCAGGTACTGTTGATTCACCTCTTGCCGGACAGTTATTCAACTACGGAAGTGGCAAATACAAACTTTGCTGGCTTTTACCGGAAACAAATAGTGATAAACCAACAAAGTGGAAGGCAGAATTTTACAAGAAAGTGGAAACCACTGCACCGGAATTTGAGTGGAAAGATACTCCCGGCAAAAACCTTGATCTCTACTTTGACGGAAAGAAGTTATTCAGGTATTGTTACGAACTGGATGACCATTTCAAAAAGGGAGAAACTCTTACTGCAAAAAACAGGGTATTCTATCACATTTATGATCTGCAGGGGAAAGATGTCATTACTAACGGGCCGGAAGAAGGAGTATGGTCGCATCACAGAGGAATAATGATCGGCTGGAGAGATATTGGCTTTAACGGGCAGGAACTATCTTTTTGGGGCATGGAGGACCTCACTGTTCAGAAGCATATTAAATTTATTGAAACCTCTGGCGGACCGGTTGCAGGTAAAGTGGTTTCGGAAATACACTGGAATGACAGTACAGGAGTTACCTTATTAAAGGAAATAAGAACTGCAGTTATTTATCGCCAGCCTTCTCCTGATATTATGATGCTTGATTTCACATCAAGGCTTACAGCAGTAAACGGAGCAGTGAAGCTTGACGGCAATGCAGAACATGGTGGCGTACAGTTCCGTGCCCATAATGATGTGGCGGAAGGTGCAGAAGGAAGTACAAAACCGGTTTATTATTTCCACAAAGACGGAATCGATCCATATAAAGATTTTGACCTGCCCTGGGCAGGAATGTCATATGGGTTAAGAAATAAAACCTACAGTGTGCTGGATATTAACCACCCGGAAAACCCAAAACCGTCTGTGTGGTCAGCATACCGCGACTACGGCAGGTTTGGCCCGTTTTTTATATATGAAATGGATAAAAACGAAACTCTTGAAATAAACTATCGATTCTGGATAAGTGAAAGGGATATGCCCGAAAGGGAGGTACTGAATGCAAAAAGTAAAGGGTATATTAACCCACCTCAAATTGAAGTTTTAACCAAATAATTTTAAATAATCCAATAACCTATGAAGGCAAAAAAATACTTACTAATTCCTTTTGCTCTATTTTTGTCGTTCTGCATTACAGTGCAGGTTGCATCAGGACAAAAAGCACCGGAAAAAATTTTTAAGGCGGGAGCTGCAAAAAGCAACATTACCCCGTTTTTAGGGGAAGGCATTATTGGTGGATGGAATCCGCCTCCCGCAACTCATATCCATGATGAGCTGCATGCCCGTTGCCTTGTACTCGACGACGGAGAAACAAAGCTGGCTTTTATAATTATAGATAACTGTATTATTAACAGAGAGTTATATGACGAAGCCCGTCGAATAATAAATGAAGAGACAGGGTTACCTGGAGCTAATGTGTTAATGTCGACAGTACATACCCATTCCGCTACCAGTTCCCTGGGAGGAAGCCCCTCTATTATTGAATGGAAAAAAGGAAAACCTTTTAATGAATATCAAAATTTTGTTGTCAGGAGAATTGCTGATGTAGTGAGAATAGCAATTAATAACCTTGAACCTGCACGAATCGGCTGGGGAAAAGGAAACGTCCCTGAACATGTATTTATAAGACGGTGGAAAATGAAACCCGGCACACCTATGCCCAATCCTTTAGGAGGGGAGGACCAGGTGGTGATGAATCCGGGTGTCGAAAATCCAAATCTCCTGGAACCGGCAGGAGAGCCTGATACTGAAGTATCTTTTATCTCAGTTCAATCGGCAGCCGGAAGGCCTCTCGCTCTTCTGGCAAATTACTCTTTACATTATGTGGGCGGAGTTCCTGTCGGACATATCTCGGCCGACTATTTTGCAATATTTGCTGACCGTATACAGGAGCTGTTAAAAGCGGACCGGCAGGATCCTCCTTTTATCGGGATCATGTCGAACGGCACTTCGGGTGATGCAAATAATATTAATTTCCGGGGGCCCGTAGAAAAAAATCCCCCATATGCCAAAATGAAAAAAGTAGCAGATGATGTGGCACGCGAAGTTTACCGCGTACATAATAAAATTACGTTCCACGACTGGGTACCATTAAAAGCAGCCGCAAGTGACCTGAACCTTGAAGTAAGGAAACCGGATAAAGATATGGTAACACGGGCAGAGAATGTTCTCAACAGGCCTGAAACAGTAAAATCTGTACATCGTCTTGAAAAAATTTATGCTGAATTCATGATGGAAATGTTAGACTGGCCGGATAATATTGAGATTATGCTTCAGACATTCCGCATTGGCGATCTTGGAATCGCAGCAATACCATTTGAGGTATTTGCCGCGACAGGTATGGAAATAAAAACAAAAAGTCCGTTTGACGCTACTTTTACAATTGAACTGGCAAATGGCTGGTATGGATATCTTCCCACACCTGAGCAGCATGAACTAAGCGGTTATGAAACGTGGCTTGGTTCAAACCGGGTTGAAAAAGAAGCTTCAACAAAAATTGTTAATACTTTGATGAATTTATTTGACACAATTAAAAAATGAGACAAAACATTAAATTTTTCATTCTCCTGGCGCTGGTTGCACTTATCAGCACAGTTAATTCCCACGCAGGAAATAAAAAGAAAGAGATTTATCCCGAAAAACAGATAATTCTTGATTATCTGACGAAGGAAGAAACCATAGAAAAATATGGAAAAATCTCAGATGCAATATGGTCTTATGCTGAATTGGGCATGCAAGAGTTCAGATCGTCAGCACTTTTAATAAAAACTCTTGAAAATGAAGGTTTCAATGTAGAAAAAGGACTTGCAGGTATTCCTACCTGTTTTGTTGCTACTTTTGGATCAGGAAAACCTGTAATAGGTTTGTTAGGCGAATTTGATGCTTTGCCTATGCTTTCCCAAAAAGGCAGAGTGCCTTATAAAAAGCCTGTTGTTGAAGGTGCCCCGGGCCACGGTTGCGGTCATAATACAATGGGTACCGCAGCAGTTGCAGCGGCTATTGCTGTTAAAAAGGCAATGGAAAAATACAATATAAAAGGCACCATAAAAGTTTTCGGATCTCCGGCGGAAGAGACTTTGATCAGCAGGCCTTATATGATCAGGGCAGGTTTATTTGAGGGAGTGGATGCTGTTATTGATAACCATAGCAGCAGCCAGTTTGGGACCAGATATGGTGTGTATGGCAGTGCAATGTATTCAACAATCTTTACCTTCAGGGGAAAAACAGCACATGGTGCCTCTGCCTGGCAGGGAAACAGTGCTCTTGATGCAGTTGAACTAATGAATGTAGCCACTAACTATCTCAGGGAACATTTACATTACGGTCACAGAATGCATTATGTTATTGTGAACGGAGGTGAAGCACCCAATGTAGTACCTGATATGGCGAGTGTATGGTACTTTGTCAGAAATAGCGACAAGAATGTGGAAGAGATGTACGAAAAAGTTATCAACTGTGCTAAAGCGGCTGCACTGGCAACAGGAACTGAGCTGGAAGAGATAAGGTGCCTTACTGCAATACATCAGAGACATGCAAATAAAGCAGCTGCAGAGCTGTTTCAAAAAAATATCCAATTGGCAGGAAAGCCGGAGTGGACAGAAAAAGATCATGAATTTGCAAGGGAGTTGCAAAAAAATCTCGAGGCAGAGGAAAAAGGAATGCCTGAAAAGGTCGATTCTCTGAAGGCTCCCTCGGGTTCATTCACCGGAGGAGGCTCTTCGGATGTTGGTGATGTAACACTTATAGCCCCTACTGCAACTATAAATTTCCCTGGTGGTGTTCCTGGTAATATTTCTCATCACTGGTCAGCCGTTGCAGCAAATTACGGTCCAACAGCATGGAAAGGGCTTAATGCAGGAGCAAAAGCAATTGCTGCCTCAGCAATCGATCTGCTTACAAAACCAAATGAACTGAAAAAACTCAGGGATGAATTTGAGGAATATTCAAAGGAAAACCCTTACAAATTATTTCTTCCCGATGAGTCGGAGCCACCGACAGACCTTAATAAACAATTAATGTCAAAATGGAGGGAGGCTATGGAACAATATTACAATGATCCTGAATAAAAAAATGCAAAAAGAAGAGGCTGTCTCAAAAGGGCAGCCTCTTCTTCTGCAATTTTTAATAAAAAATTAAACGATTACGGCAAATAAGATGCGGGAGACTCTTACTTTTTAACATGACGCGAATCAAACCAAACCTTAAAGTATACCGTAACCCATCCAAAGATCAGTCCTACAACAGAAGCAATAAGGAATGGTATTGCAATCTGAAAATACCATGAATACGCTCCGGTTGATTCCGGTCGCGGCACATAGGAAAGAATTGCAAAATAGGCTCCTGAACCAATAAAATATGAGGGTAAAAAATTAATACTTGGAACTCTGTCGGCCGATATGATCAGAAATGCAACAAAAAATACTGCTATAACGGTGCCCCAAGCAACAGTTGCACTGTTAAGCCCACTTAAAACACCTCCAAGTTCTACCAATATAACTGAGGCTATTATACCACCAATGAAACCAGCCATTGTTTTAAAAGCCATTTTTATTGTGGCGCCCCCCAAGAAGTACATTGCCCAGGCCTGAAATACGACCCAGGTTAATAATCCTTTTCCCATTGCTTCGGGAGTAAATGGAATGAACGGGGCTATTGTAAGCAATATCATTGCCTGAAGCCCGACAAATGCCGGAAATCCCATAAATTTATGGAATGGAACTGAATTTTCGTTTTTGCTCATAGTATTATTATTAAATTGATTTAGTTTATGGTTTAATTATTGTCTGATTCCTCCCAGGTCAGAAGAACTATCAGCTTTAAAGATAACCTCATGTGTGTATAAAGCATCTGTAAGACTGGTAAGAGGCATCTCGACTCCCTTCTCGACAGACTGGAAGAATGATTCAAACTGTTTTTGGTAAGGGTGATCAGAGACATCACCGGAATCAAGCATTTTCATTGATAATTCACTCCATTTGTTCTTATTAAGGCCATTAAGTTTTGTAGAATGAAATTTATTGTCAAGCAGACTGCCTTCACTTCCAACAAGATGAATATGGAAATAGTATGGCTGCAGGCAATCTATGACCGAAGCTACTTTACCAACACTTCCGTTTTTAAACTTCATAATACTTACAGAAGTAGTTGGATACTCATACTTGGCGAAATCAGCATTT